>CALKVM010000006.1:0-40476 GCA_938049695.1 uncultured Candidatus Nitrosoarchaeum sp.
ATTTGCCATAATCAATTTGTGGCATGATAGCTTTTTTATTTTGTTTGTATTCTTCTGGAACTTTTACCATTGCAATTGCTTCTGCTACCCCTTCACATGCAATGGAGCATAGTTGACAACCAGTACAATGATCATGAAATAACATATGACGGCCTTTATAACCTGCGATTCCAACGCCGGTAGATGGATCAAATTGATAACCATCACCAACAAACTTTAGTTTTTCTTCAGGATAACGTAATGTAAATCGTTTAATTGCTAAATGTTTGATTCCTGAATTGAGTGCCTTGATAATTCCAGTAGCTGTGTTCATTACAATATTCCTCCAGGTCCCAAGACTCCAGCGTACAGCAGACCGAGTGCTATAAAGATGTTAACGAATGCAAGTCCAATTAATTTGTACCAACCAAGACTCAATAACATATCAACTCTAATTCTTGGAAAAACACCTCTTGGTAATAAAATGAAAAAGATTACTCCCATTGTTTTTATCACAAACCATACAACACCATTTAGCATCTCTTGTGAAAATACTGGCAATCCAGGAATTTTAGCAGTAATTGGACCCATTACTATTCCATCAGTTATAATTTCCTCAGGGAAAGGAGGCCAAATCATCGGACCAGTCCAGCCACCAAGGAATAAAACAACAAACAATGCTGCAAATGCATAAAGTTTCAAGTATGTTCCTAATTGAACAAGACCATAAATCATTCCAGAAAATTCAGTTAACCAACCAGCAACAATTTCACTTTCTGCTTCCGGTAAATCAAATGGTATTCTTTCTAATTCAGCTAATATTGTAATAAAGAAAATAATTGCACCTATTGGCAGAAATATAATCCAAGGAAAATTAGATTGACTAACAACAATTTCAGAAAGATTTAGAGTTCCTGTAAGAATTACTACTCCCAACAATGAAAGAATCAATGGAATTTCAAATGATACCATTTGATGTAATGCTCTTATTCCACCAATGAATGGATATTTACTATTTGAAGACCATGCAGAAAGAATAGTTATGATTGGAAAGAATCCAATAACTGCAAAGACTGCAAGTAAGCCAACATCCACATCAGCAACAACCCATCCTGGTGCAACTGGGATTAATGCGACAAACGCTGCTGCTGTTGCGACAAATAATATAGGTGCTGCCCAAAAAATAGGTTTGTCAGCTTTTGCAGGAATTATAATTTCTTTTGAGATTAGTTTAAGCCCATCTCCCATTAATTGTAAGATTCCTTCAAATTTTCCACAATAAAAAGGACCGACTCTAAGTTGTAGTTTTGCCAACATTTTTCTTTCTATAAAGATTGTTCCAGCTGCAATTAATGCTGCAAATCCAAATCCAGGGAAAGCAGCAATTTTAAACAGATCAGTAGTCATGAAAGCTTTCAAAATTGGAAGAGTTCTAGAAGGATCTGCTAACCAAGTTAATGCAAGAAACGGTGTAAGTAATTCACCGTTAATCACAGGCATTTCGATATAGAATAAAATTACTTGAACAGCTGGCAACCCAATCAATACAAAGATAAGAAGTATCCAAAATACATTATCTAAAATTGCCTTTACAAATTCACTAAACTTGAAGTTTGGTGCAATGACAGACATTTATCTATCTGCCTCCACTGGCCAATAATTAAGACTCCAATATACTGATGGCATGTTTCCAAGTTTTTCCCCTTTGAGAAGATAGGGTAATGCGATTAGATTTCTAAATGAAGGAACACTCAGTTTTACTCTATAAGGTTCAGGCTTTCCATCAGAGACAACATAGCAACCCAATGAACCTCTGCCTGATTCTACACGCTTGTATACTGAATTAAGTCCTTTTCCTTTGGGATTTGGTTTTAGTTTAACTCTAACAGAACCAGACTTTGGCATTTTTTGTAATGCATGTCTAATTATTCTGCAGCTTTCCATCATGTCAAGCCATGGAATTTTTGATCTTGCGTAAGAATCACCTTCTTTAAGGACATTAGTTTGAAAATCTAATTCTTCATAGACATCATATGGTTCCTTCTTTCTAAGATCATAGTCAACACCACTAGCACGAAGAACAGAACCAGTTGTACCTAATCGAATTGCATCTTCACGTGATAAAACACCAGTGTTTGCAGTTCTAGCAATTAAAATTGGATTATCATAAAAAATTGCCGCATATTCTTTGATTCGTTTCTCAAAATAGTTTACTTGTCTTAAACAAACATCTTCAAAGTTTGGTGGCAAATCATTTCTCACACCACCTGGTACAAAATGAGCATGAGTAACTCTAGCTCCTGTCATTTTTTCTAATAGATCAATTAGTAATTCACGATCACCCGCTGGCCACATAAACATTGTAGAGTGACCTAAGAATATCCCATAGATTGCAAGCCAATACATTGTGTAAACACATCTATTCAGTTCAGATGCAATAACTCGAATGTATTTTGCTCGTTCTGGTACTTCAATACCAAGAAGTTCTTCAACCCCCAAAACATATGGATACAAAACATTACAAGAATCATGAATTACAGGTCTTTCTAAATGTGGAATATTTGTAATGTAGTTTCTATATTCAGCCATCTTCTCTTCACCACGATGAACATAACCAGGATCAGGATCACATGCAACAATAAAGTCACCATCAATTTGTACAATAATTCTCATATGACCAGAACCTGGATGTTGTGGTCCAACATTGAGAGTCATGATTCTCTCGTCTACTTTCTGAAGTGCAAGTCCTGGTAGTAATTCTTTAGTCATCTCTATCTTCCTTTAATTGCAAAGTCCTTTCTTAGCGGTGGTAAATCTGCCCAATCTTCTGGCAAAAGTAATCTTCGATTATCTGGATGACCTTGAAAATAAACCCCAAACATTTCAAAAATTTCTCTTTCATGAAATTCTACACTGTAAAATATTTCTCTAAGACTAGGAAGTTTTGTTGCATCATTTCCAGGAATTGGATTTTCTTCTCTTTGTGCTCTAGTTGCTAATACAAGAATTTGTCTGGATAATGAAGAATCAGTATAAGAACCTAAATGATAAACCACTTCAATTTCTTTATCCTGAGGGTAATCTACACCGGATACAGATTCAGCATGATCAAAATTCATAACATCTCTTAGAAATTCAGCTACTTCTTTAACATCATCCCTGCCAACATTAATCCTAACTCTGTCTGGTTTTACAAATGCCACTGTAATTTTGGTACCAAATTTTTCAACAATTTTATCTGCAAGACCTTTTTCAAATTTTGGTAATTCAATTTCTTTTTCTAATGGAGGACTTGTTTTAGCAGATACAGATTCTTCATCAGATATAGTTTCAATTGATTCATCATCGGAATCAGAACTCATTATACAAACTTCCTAGCCTTCATTCTCTTGATTTTTTCTTGCAGTAGCATACATCCTTGAATAAGAGTTTCGGGTCTAGGTGGACAACCTGGAACATAAACATCTACTGGTAGAATTCCATCAATGCCTGGAAGTACATTGTATGAATCAAAATACAACCCACCAGTAATTGCACAAGCTCCCATTGCAATGACATATTTTGGTTCTGGCATTTGATCATAAACTAAACGGAGACGTGGTGCCATTTTTCTTGTGATAGTTCCCTGAACTACAATTAGATCACATTGTCTAAGTGAACCAAATGCTTCAATGATACCGAATCTTTCAACATCATATCTTGGACTAGATGCTGCTCCAAATTCCACACTACAACATGCAGTTTCAATATGGACAGGCCAAAGAGACCATATTCTACCCCAATTAATTGCATATCCCAACGGTTTATCAATTGCTTTTTCTAAAATATCACCTAACTTTCCAACAAACACATTTGCATTTTGTGGTGTTATCAGTTCTTTTAGCAATCTAATCTCCTATTATCGTAATTTTGATTTGTATAAAAAACTACCATATGTCTCGTCTCCCTGATTGATGTAACGCAAAAGCCATTGCAGCAAACATAATTGCCAAGAAACCAATAATTGGCAAAGTTGCAGATTTTGGGAGTTCTAAAAGCGCACTTCCCCATGCATATAAGAAAATTGCCATAACATCAAAAACAACGAACATCAAAATGTAAGCATAATACTGCATCATAAAGTGAGTTCGTCCTTCACCTGATGGAACTTGTCCACATTCCATTGGTAAAAATTTAACTGGGTTACTACTTTTTCGAGGAGAAATCATTCTAGAAATTATAAGTGCAGGTGCCATTGCTACTACCGCAAATCCAAACATCAACACTACGGTACTATAATTGCCCGCTAATTCCCCGACCAATTTAGCTTTGAACCCAAGTTTTTGTATAAAAAGGTATACTTTTTTTAATTTAAATTTTAGAAAGTGATTTTTGTAAAATACTAAATAAGGTAACCGCCAAATGCGATCATGTCATTAAATGTTGGAGATATTGCTCCTAACTTTGAACTTCCAGATATAGATCTCAAAATGAGGACTTTGGATGAATTTAGAGGGGGTAAAATCATACTGTCATTCTTTGTTGCTGCAAGCTCGCCAATTTGTGAAAATGAATTGTGTGAATTTAGAGATTCTTGGAGTGAGATATCAAATCTTGGGGCTCAAGTAGTTGCAATAAGTAATGATGGTCCATTTGCCAACAAAGCATTTGCACAAAAACACAATTTCAATTTTCCAATACTAGCAGATTATAACAGTAAAACAATTCGAGATTACGATGTTTTAATGCCACATCTACTACACATCAAAGATTACAATGCTGCAAAACGTTCTGTGTTCATAATAATGGAAGATGGAAAAATTGGATACAAGTGGGTATCTGAGAATCCATTAAAAGAACCAGATTATGAAGAAATTAAACAATTCCTAAAATAAGAAAGTTAATTTATTTTTATTCTATTTCTGCAACAATATCGTTTTTAGCTACAGTTCCACCTACTTTGATTTTGATAGATTTTATGGAACCATTTTTATGAGATTTAACAGAGACTTGCATTTTCATAGATTCTAAAGTACAAATCACATCTCCTTGTTTTACAGAATCACCTTCTTGAACAGCAATAGAAACAACTTTGCCAGGAATTTGACTTTTTAATGTTAATTGAGTATCAAAAGAACTACTACTTCCAGAATGTTTGAAAACAATTTTATCAAAATTAGTATGCATGTTAATGGTAATTGGCATATTATCAATGACAAGATTCATTTCATTTGTTGAATTTTCAAGATATTTTGCCCTATGATATTTTTGGTCCAGTACAAATTCAATTCCTTTTGAATCCATTTTTAGAATTTTTATTTGATGTTCATCATTGTTAATTTTAATTACATATTCGTTATTACCAAGATTTTCAGTAATTTCACCATCGAATGTTTTTTCAATATCTTTTATTTTATAATCCATTTATCATCAGCCCAATTTATTTTTCCAAGTAGAATTATTAGGAGTAGAATTTTGTACTCTACTCTTAAAATATTCAGAATAAACAATAGCAGCTGCTAAAGCAGCCTCACTTTTTTCAATTTTTTCTGCTTTCAGATCTTCTTTTAATCTATCAATAATATTAAAGCGATTTAGAAAATCTGTAGAAAGATTTCCACTTTTGTATTCATCTGTGTTAAGAATTGTTTTGTAAAGTGGTATTGAGGTCTCAACACCTTGAATGTAAAAATCATTTAATGCACTAAGCATTCGGGTTCTTGACTCCTCAAATGTTTGACCCCATGTACAAAGTTTAGCCATCAAAGAATCATAAAATGAGGATACAGTACATCCAGAATAGAGATATGTGTCACATCTAACACTTGGTCCTGATGGTATAGTTACATCAGGTACAGGACCAGTGGAAGGGGCAAAATCTAAGAAGGTATCTTCTGCATTGATTCGGCATTCAATTGCATAGCCATTCATTTTTAGATCTTTTTGTTTGAATGGAAGTGGTTCACCATTTGCAATATCTATTTGTAGTTTAACAAGATCTAATCCAGATACAAGTTCAGTAATTGGATGTTCTACTTGCAGTCTAGCATTAATTTCTATAAAATAAAATTCACCATTATCTGCTCGAAGAAACTCCGCAGTACCAAGATTGGTGTAATCGACTGCCTTGGCTGCTTTAACAACCAATTCACCAATTCTATCTCTTGTTTCTTGATCAACTATGGGCGAAGGTGTTTGTTCAATAAGTTTTTGATTACGTCTTTGAATTGAACATTCTCTTTCAAAGATATGAACGGCATTACCATGTTTGTCTCTTGCCATTTGATATTCAATATGTCTAGTTTTTTGAAGATATTTTTCAACGATTATTGCAGATTTCCCAACTGCAGAAATTGATTCGCTTGTAACTGTTTCAAAACCTTCTCGTAGTTCTTTATCATTATTTACTAGTCTAATTCCACGTCCACCACCGCCAAAAACGGATTTTAGTAATACAGGATACGAAATATCGTTTGCAATTTTTAATGCCTCTTCAACATCTTTTACTAGGCCTGGACTTCCTGGCACAGTTGGAACTTTTGCTTTTAACATAGCAGATTTACATTGCATCTTATCACCACAAAGATCCATAGATGCAGCAGATGGACCAATGAAATTTATTTTATTTTTTTCACATTTACTTGCAAAGTCAGAATTTTCTGAAAGAAAACCATAACCAGGATGGATAGCATCTGCACCAGAAGATAATATAATCTCAATAATTTTTTCTTGATTTAGATAGGATTTTGCAGGAGCAGCCTCACCAATATGATATGCTTCTGTAGCTTGTTTTACATGTAAAGAATTGTAATCTTCATCGGAATACACAGCTACAGTTTTGATTCCAAGTGCTTTACATGTTTTAATTACACGTAAAGCAATTTCTCCTCTATTTGCGATAAGAACTTTTTCAATCATATTAATCACAAATTGATATTTCCATGTTTTCTTGGAAGATGTTTTTCTCTTTTGTTTGCAAGCATATCTAATGCTTTGATGAGCATAGGTCTTGTTTCAGCTGGATCAATTACATTATCAATAGTACCATGAGATGCTGCAACGTAAGGATTTTCAAATTTTTCTGAAAATTCGCTGATTAGTTGTTTTTTAAGAGTTTCAGGATCATCTGCACTAGATAATTCTTTTTTATACATAATTTTTACAGCTGCTTCAGCACCTAATACTGCACATCGTGCAGTTGGCCATGCATAATTCACATCCGTTCTTAGATTTTTACTTCCCATAGCGATGTATGCACCACCATATGCTTTTCCTATTACAAGTGTAATTCTAGGAACAGTGGCTTCACAGTAAGCATAGAGTAGTTTACTACCATGTCTAATGATACCATTATGCTCTTGATTAGAGCCTGGCATGTAACCAGGAGTATCTACAAATGTAATAATTGGAATATTAAATGCATCACAAAATCTAATGAATCTAGCTGCTTTGTTTGATGAATCAATATCAAGTGCACCAGCAAGATGTAATGGTTGATTAGCAACAATACCAACGACTTTACCATTTAATCTACCATAACCAACAACAACATTTGGTGCAAATAATTCGTGAATCTCAAAGAATTGATGATCATCAACAACAGAGCGAAGAATTTCTTTCATGTCATATGGCTGTAAAGGATTATCTGGAATGATATTGATTATATTGTGATCAAGCCTATTTGGATCGTCATCAGTTTTTATTTTTGGTGGCTCTTCTGTATTATTTTGTGGAAGAAAAGAGATTAATTTTTTTATATAATCCATGCATTCATATTCGTTTTTTGCAACAAAATGTGCAACACCACTTTTTACTCCATGTGTCATTGCACCACCTAAATCATCAAATGAAATTTCTTCTCCCAAAACAGTCTTTACTACATCAGGTCCAGTTACAAACATGGTTCCTGTTTTTTCAACCATAATAACAAAATCAGTCATTGCGGGAGAATATACAGAACCACCAGCTGATGGACCAATACTTGCGGTGATTTGTGGAATAACTCCAGAAGCTAATTGATTATGATAAAAAATATCAGCAAAACCATCAAGACTCATAATTCCTTCTTGAATTCTTGCTCCTCCTGAATCCATTATTCCAATTATAGGACAACCTGTCTTAATTGCATGATCCATTAATTTTGTAATTTTTTTAGCTCCCATTTGACTTAGAGTGCCACCAAGTACAGTGAAATCATAAGCAAAAACAAAGATCTGTCTACCGTTTACTGTTCCATAACCACCAACAACACCATCAGTGTAGAATTTTTTCTTCTGCATATCATATTCATGATAATGATGAGTTGTAAGGGGATCAATTTCAGTAAAAGTACCAACATCCAATAAAAGATCAATTCTCTCTCGAGCTGTTAATTTACCTTTATCATGTTGATCTTTGATTTTATCTTGTCCACCACCTTGTAATGATATTTTATTTCTCTTAGAATACCCCTCAATTTTCTCAAAGTGCATTGGATATTGTAGAAAAGAGATCTTCCTATATTAATTTAGTTTGATTTTTTTGGAATTTATTAAAACATGTATGTATTATTTCAAAGACATTTAGCCAGATCGGATGATTTTGAATTAACCATTAATGTGTGAATTGAGATTCAAGAGTGGAAAATTCTTTTTTACAGATTTTTGATAAGAATCAAAAGAATTTTGCTCCTCGCTGCATTTTTTGCATATACATAACTGAGAAACCCTCTGAATATCACAAGTATCTTGAAATTCACACTGTGAACATCCAGCTGAACTTTTACAAATGATACACTGAAGTTCATTTATTTGGGCACATTTTTCATGTTTTACCCCTAATCCTTTTGCCCACAATCCAATCTCATTTATTTCAATTTTTTCATTACAAACAATACAAGTACCTGGAAACTTCATTGGAATTTTTCTCCAGCTCATCGAATTGATTCAATCTCCTTTTCAAGAATATCGTCAAAAATATCGTCTAATTCTAATTTTAATTTTTTATTTTTTATACAAAATAACATATACGGAAAACATAGTGTAACAAATGTACTAGATGATAAATGCAAATGTTTTGCCATGAGAGAAGATAAAGATTTGATTTTTTTACCATCCCATCTAATACGATTTAAAAGTGGCCAGGAAAGATTGTATTGCGCGTATCTTATCCGTTCATCGTTTTGATATAATCCAACCAGAATTTCATTTAGATAACGTAATAATCTCCAATTTTGAGTTTTCATAATTTTTCCATAAAGCATATCAGCTTCAGAAATAATTTCTAAGAGTTTTGCGAGTGTATTGTTATCTAAATTACTAGTAATAATACTAGAGTAAAAAGCATCTATTTTCAATTTCGGATCAATTTGCATAGAATACAAAACGCTTCTAGCTTCATCAAGTGAATTTGCTTTAAAAAATGCATTAATACCATCTTCTACATTTATGTTTTCAAATGATTTTTCTGTTTGAGGATTAAATCCGGTAACAAGAGATTGCGTCAAATTAATCATTGAACGAATATCACCTCTTGATCTATCAATTACTTTTATCATAGAACCAGGACTGAGCGTTACATTTTCTTTTTTCAAAATATTTTCAAGATATGTTTTCAAAAGACGTGGAGGAATTGGCCTGAAAGATATAGTTTTAACAACTTTTTTGATACTTTTCATTTTATCTGATATATCAGAATTTGAGGCTAGTATGATGGGTACGGTGGGTTCCTTTAAAATTTCAATTAGTGCTTCTGCACCGCCATAATCCCCCCTACCATGAATACCATCAACCTCATCAATGAAAATCATAGGAATCCCCAAGACACTGATATTACTCAATACAGGCGAGAGAATTTCATTAATTCGAGATTTACTTCTCACATCACTTGCATTCAATCCAATCATATCATATCCAAATTGTTTTGCAGTAAGATACGCAATTGTTGTCTTTCCAATTCCCGGTGGACCAACTAGCAAAAGTGGCTTTGTACCTTTTTTCCATTTTGTGAACCATTCAATGATTGAAGATCTAGAATCTTCATTACCAAGCATGTCAAAAATATTCTGAGGCCTATATTTTTCAGACCACATCAATTTAATCACTTGGGGAGTTTAGATTCAAACTCTAACCATTTGTTTGTTTTTTGTAATTGATTATACCAATATTGATTATAGTGCTCAACAGTCAAAAACAAAAATTCTAAAAATTCAGTATGTGAAAATTCTTCAGGTAATAATTTAAGTGCTAAACGAGCATCTTGAAGATATAAATTACTTTTTTCTAATGTTAATTCAAATCCTTTTTTGACATCATTTGATAATAAAGTGTAATACAATGGCCAAGAAGGAATTTTTACAAATCCATTTTTGATAGAGTCTTCAATTTCATTTCCACATCCAACACCCTCAGCAGCTCTTGCCATTCCCAGATAAAAAATTTCCCCGAGAGGTCTTTCTGCCAGAGCCATATTTCTTCCAGCAGTTCCCATTACAGAACGATATTTTTTATAAGATAGGTTCATTTCTTCTTCTGTAATTTTAGTGGGTTTTGATTTTAATTTTTCATCAAGATATTGACCTATTCTAGCATCTTTGAATCCTTCTTCAAATTCTTTTAGAACTTCATCACCACCTTTAGAAATTTTATCTCGAGCTAATTTCAAAATATATGGATTCATTAGTTTGTAATCATCAAGATATTCCAAATCTTCATCTTTGTCTACAATTCTATCCATCGGTTCACTAAGATCAATTGCCAAAATATGACCTTCCACAATATCTTGTCTTAACTGAGGATCTTTTTTTCCAGTATAATTAGAAGCCCCATCAAATAACGCATTAAATACAGGAAAAGTCATTTTTACAAAATTTGAATTTAAAATACGAAGTACCCTATCTTTAATTACGTCTGGATTTTCTAATTTTGATTTTATTTCGTTAATTTCAGAGGCTTGAAGAATGATTTCAGTAGAACCTACTTCATTTCCAAATGCTTGCTGTGTTGAATTTGGAGAAAGATCAGATTTGATTTCATGTAAGAGATCTCTAGCAAATCTATCTGCAAAATTTGGAAATTCGTTTTCTGTTTCTTCTTTATAGTGAGTAAATAATTTGTAACCTTTTGATTTGAATAATGCTTGTTTCATAATTTGTTTTCCAGGTTTTGTACTCATCAAAGATTCTTTGCTTACAACAGATTGATCTTTTCCACTCACATACGATGAGCTACTTTATTGTTATTTATGCTTTCAAAACTAGAAAATTTCTTTCACTTAAATTACGAAGAAAAAAAAGAAAACAATGGAAGTTATAGATATTCTTCGCAATGTTTCAAAACGGATTTATGAAAATGTAAAAGATTTAGCAGGGACAGATGATGCTGCAGGAGATTTTGGAAGAGGTGCAGGTGGCGATATTTCACGCAATATAGACATTATTGCTGAAAAAACAGTATTAGATTATCTTAAAGAAATTAATTTTGAATGTATTGTTTTAGGAGAAGAGTGTGGCAGAGTAGAATTATCTGAAAATCCTAAAGGATTTATCATTATGGATGCAATTGATGGTTCTGCAAATGCTGTAAGAGGGGTTCCATTTTTCTGTAGTTCATTAGCATTTGCAACTGAAGATAAATTGAGTTCTATTACAGATGGAGTAATAACAAATTTATCAAATGGTGATATGTATTGGGCATCAAAAGGCAGGGGGGCATTTTTGAATGGATCAAAAATTAAAGTGCATAATAAAGAACCAATTTACAAAATTATTGGAATAAACACTTCAGGGGCTACATCTGAATTGATGAAGCGACTACATCCAATATTTGAACAACATAACCACATAAGGCATTTTGGTGCAAATGCACTAGAAATGGCCTTGTTTGCAAGAGGATTAATGGATATTTTTATAGATTTAAGAGACAAAATCAGGGTTCAAGATATTGCTGCAGGATACGTGATAGTAAAGGAAGCTGGTGGATTACTTTTAGATGCAAATTTGAATCCTCTTGATGCAGATCTGAGTTACAAAACAAGAATTTCATTCATTGCGGCATCAAATCAGAAAATCATAGATGAAGTTATTTCACAAATAAAAAAATGAAAATAATATACAAAATAATTATAAATTAAAATGTACTAAAAAAATTTCATAGAAAAATTAAATTTTAAATAAAACAAAGATAAATAGTTCTAATTTTATTTATCCGTATGACTCATACTTAATTTCATAACTTCCATCTTTACGTTTTTCTTCCTTTGTAACAAATCCTTTTGGTCCCAAGTATTCAATAACTCCATCAATTGTACCCTGATATCCACAAATGTAGACTTTCGTATTTGCAATAGTGGTTTCTTCTCCAATCATTTCTTCTAAGGGTGAAATACCTTTTTTGTTTGGTTTGAAGAATGATTCAACTCTACCAACATGACCTGCCCAAGATCTGTTAAAAAATTCTTTTGGTCTACTAATAGCTGCTCTATATTTAAAATTCCATTGGTCTTTTCCTCTCTCAATACTCTCATTCTCTAAATTTACCAGTAATTCTTTGTAACTTAACTCATCAACATAACTTGCACCATGAAAAACAATAATCTCCCTTTTATCTCCAGTATCATGTAGATGTTTAGCAAAGGCGATAAATGGTGCAAGACCGGTTCCACCACCAACACAAACAATTCTTCTATTATCAGGTTGACCGTTGGGTAATTTATCATCAATTAATAAAGCGTTACCAGTAGGATCTCCCAAATATACTTCATCACCAACATTAGCATAAAATAATTCAGTTGTAACACGACCTGGTAAAGGTTTTCTAACCCATCTAATTACAAATTCAAAATAATCTCGATTTTCAGCATGTGATGCAATTGAGTACGCTCTTCGAACAATCTTTTGTTCAGATGGTATTGGTAATCCTAGGGTAAGAAATTGACCTGTTGTATATTTCGGCATACCATCATTTGGAACTAAACGAAGGACAACAAGATCTTCTTTGAGTAATTGCATGTAAATGATTTTTGCCTTATGTTCTATTACCATACAGAGTAATTTTTGCTACTTTGGATAAATGTATTTCTGTTAAATTTAGATTCCAGATAAACTTGGATCAAATTCATATATAAAAATAAAAAATTCAATTAATTAATTTGGAAAATAGGAGATCACAACAATAAAGGTAATAGAGTTTCCTTTTTTTGAACAATGTTATCGGATACTTTATTTTTACGCATAAACATGATCTTTTAATATTTATATCCAGATATTTGCACATCAGCCATGGCTAAACTGAAATGCAGTGATTATGGGTTTGTGTGTGATTATGTAGCAGAGGGTCAAATTGAGGATGTAATAGTAGAATTTGGTAAACATAATGAAGATGTACACGGTATAGATTATTCAAAAGAAGCTTTAATGCAATTCATCCTTAGAAAGAAATAATATTCATTTACATTTCTTAATTCTTTATTTTATAGTTAAAAAGTAACTAACCCAAAAAAATTAGATGTGAATTATCTTCATTGTTGCTTCAAGAATTGGAATTTCTTTATCAATTATTTTTTCTACAGCAGGCACTATACCAGCCCGAGCTTTCACGTTTTCTTCATATATCTCAGCAATTTGATCTCTAAACAATAATTTGATTCCTGGAAGTACAGTGATTCCCTCATCAACTGTTCTTGGGTCTGATAAATCTAAAATCAATGTGCCTTTCTTTTTTTCTTCCATAACCAATTTTATTCTATCAAAAGTAATTAAGAAATAATCAGAAGTAGTTGCAACAAAGATAATATCATATTTATCAAATCCAGCTAAAACTTCTTCAAATGCAACTGATTTTCCACCCAATATTTTTGAAAATCCAGTTGAGCGTTCAATATTTTTACTTGTGATGTCAAATACAATTCCTTTTTTATTAAGAGTTTTAGCAACCATTGCTGCAGGTTCACCTGTACCTATTAACAAAATACGTTTCTTAGCATCCAAACCTGCTTTTTCATCTACGATTTTAACAGCCACATCTCCAAGAGAGATCACATCTTTACTTATTCCAGTTGTTTCTCTAATACGAGTTGCAATTCTTGTAACACTTTCAAATAGTTTATTCAAAATGTTACCAGACACATTAATCTGTTTTGCATGTGAAAGTGATGCTTTAATCTCATTCAATATCTCATCTTTTCCCACAACTACAGAATCCAAACCACATGCTAATCTCAAAAGATGAAGATACACATCATCGCCTTTGTAAACTTCAAGAGTTTGATCAAAGTGATCAATATCAATTTGCTCTAATTCAGATAGAGATTGCCAAATTTCTTTAATTTGATTTAAAATAAGAGATTTTCCTTCAGTTCTTCTTCCATCTGGAGTATCTCCTATTTCCAAATTACTTACTGTAAATATTTCAACTCGACTAGCAGTCTGAATTATCACACATTCTGCAACACCAGGAATTTTCTTAAAAGTCTCACATGCAATTTTGAGATCCTTGAATCTAAATCTGGATAATGTATAAAGTGGTATGTTTTTAAAAGTGACTCTTGCATTAATTATATCGAAATTAATTTCACTCATATCATCACCATTTATTCTCTAAGTTTATTCCTTCCACCATGTGCAGTACGGAAAACATTCATGCCAATGTAATAATTTTCATAAATAGATTCTAAATATTCAAGTTCATGTTGTGTCACGATTATATCTTTTTTAGATGCATTAGGATCATTTTTTAGTTTCTTTAGTTTTTGCTTAGTTTCTTCTAAGAATTTTCCTATTCCAGATTCATAATTAGACATGCCACCAAATTCTGGACTTAGTACATGTTGTGGAATATATTTTGGGGTATTATCTGTTGGAATTTCCACTTTTCTTGTGAGTTCATCTTGTTCTTCTGATGTAAGAATAGGTCTTGGAAATCTATCTTTTTTGGCTAAGAAGAACTCTGGTTCACCCATTTCTCTTCTAAATATTTCCTCACCTTTACGTTGATTAGTAAATGCTGGTGCTTTAGCTGCTGATGCTTTAACTTCTGCAGCTATTGCTTTGTATTCTTCTTCTGCGGCTGCTTCTGCTACTGCTTTGGCAGCTGTAGCTTTTGCTAATGCTATTTCTAATTCAGCTTCTGCCTGAATTACTGCGGCGGTAGCTTTTGCTGCTGCTTCTGCTTTTAATGCTGCAGTTTTTGATATATCTTTTGGGACAGTTTCTGATGCTGAAACTTCAGATGTTGTTTCTACCTCATGTTCCTTGTTCTCTTCAGACATCAGAATTTACTAAAATTGCCTGAATTTTAATATTCTTGTAAGAGAAATTCCCAAAGATCAACTTTCAAGAGATAAAATCGTCATAATTAAGAACAGTTGAAGGCAAAAATTGTCTGTTCATTGGTTCTTAATATTATAACAAAATACAAGAGATTCAGATCGATTAGACCAAATGAAATCACAATAATAATTTAAGAAGATAAAAGGCGCCCTCGGCGGGATTTGAACACGCGTCTCAACCGTGACAGGGTCGAATTCTAGACCGGGCTATACTACAAGGGCACGAATTATTTCAAACAGATTGCCAGATTAAAAGTTTCTGTAAGAGTAAAAAAATTTGTAAAAGACTAAATTATACACGTCAAGCATTTTTGTCAGGGGGTCTATGGCGCAGCCAGGTAGCGCACCGGACTTTTAATCCGGTTGTCGTGGGTCCGAATCCCACTAGACCCGCTCCTATTTTATCAATTCAATAATTTTGTTTGATAAATCATCCAATGCCTTTGAAATATCATTATCTCGTTTTGTTGCACTAATTCTATAACCATTAATTTTTTTCATACGATCTTCAATCATTCTTTTCTGTTCGTCATATCCGGAAGAACCAAAGGATTTTCTTTCCTTTAGAGATGATGTAACTGTAGTAGATTGAATAATTTCCATTATCAAGTTGGGATTAATTTTTGTTTCCTGAGTAATTTTTGAAATTTCTTTCATACTAAGTTTATTCATAGATTTGTTGGACTGATGTGCTATCTGTACTAAACCTCCTGCAATTTTATGAGTTGTTCGAAATGGAATTCCGCTCTGAACTAATTTCTCTGCGATGTCAAGTGCAATAAGATAACTAGAGTCTGCAGCCTTTTTCATTTCCTTTTCATTAACATGTAATGTAAGAAGAATTGATTTTAAAATCAACAAGGCACTAATAGAAATTTTAGATGTTGACCAAATAGATGATTTGATTTGTTGCAGATCACGTCCATATCCTGAAGCTAATCCTTTGATTGTAGTTAGAATTGCAGTAAGATTTCCAATTACCTGTGCAGTTTTTCCTCTTGTTAATTCCAAGATATCAGGGTTTTTCTTTTGTGGCATTACGCTTGACGGTGATGTAAATTCATCAGCTAATTCTATAAAGGAAAATTCAGAGGTAGACCAAATTACAAAATCTTCAGAAATTCTACTAAGATTAGTCATCAGTATTGCTATCATTGCAACATATTCAGCAACAAAATCACGTGTGCTTGTTGCATCAAGGGAATTCTCAATAATTCCATCAAATCCCAACATCTTTGCAGTGCTATGGCGATCAATCGCAATACTAGTTCCACCAACAGGTCCTGCACCTAGTGGACTTTGATTAACATGACTAAATGTAGTATAAAGACGATCAAAGTCTCTAAACAATACATCTGCTTGAGCCAATAGATAGTGTGAAAACAAACCTACCTGAGCTTGTTGTAGATGTGTATAAAGAGGCATTATGGTTTTTTGATGATTTTTTGCCAATGATACAAGTGCTTCAATTGTATCAAGTAGGCAATTACAAATAATGTTAATGTCATCACGAATTTTCATTCGAATATCTAAAGTAACTTGATCATTTCGTGATCTTGCAGTGTGCATTTTTCCACCACTTGCCATACCTGCTTTTTTGATTACAAGAGTTTCAATTAATTCATGTATATCTTCTGCACCAGATGAAGCATCAAATTTTTCATTTTTCAAAGATTCTAATACGGACAGAATTTTTTTTACATCATTTTTTGTAATGATTTTGTTTTCATATAACATCAGAACATGAGCTTGACTTCCTAGAATATCATAAAGGGCTATTTGAGAATCATCATTTATTGATGAAACATAATCCAAAGTAATATCACTCAAATCAGTACCAAGACGTGAACGATACATTACCTAAGGTTTTAGAATGGTTATATATAGCATCAACGTTTTTTTTAACATGAGTCTAGATATCAAACACCTTCGAGTAAAAATTTTTGATGAATTATCAAAGATTGTAGATCCTGAAATCAATGTATCAATTACAGAGTTAGAATTGATTGACGAAGTTGATATCAATAACAGTAATGTCAAAGTAGATTTGCATCTAACTAGTCCATTTTGTCCTGCAGTTTTCGGATTTAAAATCTGTCAAGATATTCATGATAATGTTTTGAAAGTAGATGGAATTGATGATGTTAAAGTAAATGTCTCAAACCACTTTATGGCAGAGCAAATTAATAATCAAGTAAACAACAGTCCTAATCCAAAAAAGTTTTTAGCTTCTAAATCCTAACATATAGCCTCGGAGTAATTGAATCCCCATAGCTGGATCTACTCCTTTTGGACATACTTGACTACAAGAACCTGCGAAATGACATCTCCAAATACCATGAGAATCATCAATAATCTTTAGTCTATCGTCTTTTCCTTTGTCTCTACTATCAGCAACATATCGATATGCTTGAGCTAATGCTTGAGGTCCTACAAATGAAGAATCAGTTGCCATCGTAGGACATGCCGAATTACACAATCCACATTTGATACAATTAGAGAATTGGATGTATTGTTCTAATTCTTCTGGGGATTGTAAGAATTCTTTTGTATTAGTTGTAATCTCAGTATCGTCACGAATAAGGTATGGTTTTATTTTATGATGTGTATCAAATAATCTCTCAAACTTAACTGCAAGATCACGAATAATTGGAAAGTTATTCATGGGTTCTACGGTTATAACATTTGAATTCAATTCACTGATTTTTGTAAAACATGCAAGTCTTGGTTTACCATTGATAATCATCCCACATGAACCACATGTAGCTTGTCTACAAGAATAACGAACGGCAACAGAATGATCAAAATGTTTCTTTACTTCAAGAATTGCTTCTAATACAGTAGTCCATTTTTCATATGGAACTTGAAATTCCATAAATGATTTGGTACTATCATGTTGGGGATTATATCTTGCAATACGTAGAGTAATTGATTGTGAGGAAGAAAATGGTGTTGAACCGCTTTCTTCTGCTAGACTAGGTGTTTGTGCCATTATGTCATCCCCATATTTACCATTATTATTGTTCGTGAACCATATGCAATTAATGCAATCATGGCTGCAACACAACCGTAGGATACTGCTTTTTCATATGTTCTACCTTGTTTTAATTCAAGTAAAATAACTCTTAGTCCATTAAAACCGTGAATAGATAATAGAATCAAGATTATTTCAAGCATGCCAGCATAAGGTATGAATTTGTAGTTTGCAATCACATTATCATATTCCAAAGATTCTGCAAATCCTTGCGTAAGACGCATCAAGATATGAACTGCTACAAGGGCTACAGCAGCTAAAGCAGTCCCATAATGTATTTTCATGATAATACTTTCTCTCATTTTATTCACCAAACATTACCGCTAGTCCATACATCATTGCAATTGCAGCAAGTATTATTGCAGAATAGATGCCAATTTTATGCCTAATATTTTGCGATGCTGGGATATATGGATAATCAGGTCTTGCAGGTTTTCCTACGCCAACTCCACCATGTCCAAGCATAACTCTAATTCCATTGACAGTATGAAAAACACACATTGCGATCACTATAGCCAAAATAGCATGTCCTGCATTAGTTTGTGTTAATTCGAGAAATTCATTCCATCCAACTTGACCTTTTAAAATTGAACTAGTTTCGTAAATATGACCTATAAAATATGCCAATAATCCCAATCCACTTAATCGCATTAACAAATATGCAACTCTTTCAATACCATATCTTCTAGGATTAATCATTCCTCCAATACCTGCTTTGTTTTCATCTTGGTTTGTCATCTAGTATTTCCTCTCCACTGGTTGGTATTTGGTAATTGTGACAGGATGTGTTTTCATTATAGGTTCTTTTGGATCATAATATGCCAAAGTATGATGTAAAAAGTGTGCATCATCGCGTTTTGGATAATCAGTTCTTGCATGTGCACCTCGTGATTCTTTTCTATTAATAGCTCCAATCAAAACGATTTCTGCAACTCTAAACATTGAATCAAGTTCCATTACATTTGAAAAGTTAGTGTTGTATTCTTTTGCTTGGTCATCAACATGTTTCCAGGTTTCGTTTTTTAATTGACGAATTTTTTTTAGTCCTTCAACCATAGTTTTTTCATTTCTGAAAACATATGCTTTATCATTCATGGTATCAGTTAATTCTTGTCGAATTTCATAGGGATTGGCATCGCCGTTACCTCGGAAAATTCCATCATAGATTCTCTTTTCCTCTGCTGCAACTAAATGATGTGGCCAAGGAGTTGGCGGAATACCTTTTTCAATATATTCAACTGCTAAATTACCAGTAATCTTTCCCCAAACTATACACTCAGAAGTAGAATTTGCACCAAGTCGATTTGAGCCATGAACACTATTACATGCGGCCTCACCTGCAGCCCAAACACCCTGTAGTTCTGTGGCTCCATCAATATCAGTATGAATGCCACCCATCATATAATGTGCTACTGGTCTTACATCCAATAGTTCTTGAGAAGGATCTAATCCAGAAAATTTGATGGAGATTTCTCTAATGCCACCTAATTTTTCTTTAATTTTTTCATCACCAAGATGTCTCAAATCAAGTTTCATACAATCAACACCTGTTTCATGTTTGAATCCACGACCTTCACTCATTTCTGTCATCATAGATCTCGAAACAATATCACGTGGAGCTAATTCCATTTTTTCAGCAGCATATTTTTTCATAAATCTCTCACCTTTGTTATTTAGAAGATAACCTCCTTCTCCCCTAGCACCTTCAGTAATCAATATTCCAGAAGGCAAAATTCCAGTTGGATGAAATTGTACAAATTCCATATCTTTTAGTGCCATACCTGCACGTAATGCCATATCCAAACCATCAGGAGTTGAAGATAATGCATAAGTTGAAAAACTATACAGCCTTCCAGCTCCACCAGTTGCAATAATCAAAGCTTTTCCTTTAATGGCATAAAAATTACCAGATGAAAGTTCAATTGCAGTAATTCCCATAAATCGTCTTCCATCATGGATAATTGATGTTGCAAACCATTCATTGAGATATTCGATATTTTCATATTTTTGACAAGTATCATACAAAGTCTGCATTAAAAAGAAACCTACCTTATCAGATGCATAAGTGGCTCTTGGAAAACTATAACCTCCAAAATTTCTTTGCCCTATTCTTCCGTCTTTTCTTCTAGACCAAGGCATTCCCCAATGATCCAATTGGTAAATTTCTTTTGGCATTTCCACACAAAGTTTTTCAGCAACATCTTGATCAGCAAGAAAATCGCTTCCTTTCACAGTATCATAAATATGAGATTCAATTGTATCGCCCTCATCTTCAAAAAGAACAGCCGCTGTTCCACCTTCAGCAGATACAGAATGTGAACGCATAACTTGAAGTTTTGAAACTATTCCAATCTTTATTTTTGGATTCTTTTTAGCAGCTTCTATTGCAGCTCTTAAACCTGCTAATCCAGAACCACATATTATCAAATCAAATTCAATAGATTCTACCATTTGTCAGATTGACTACCTAGAAAGTTGGTTAAATATGTAGTAATTAGGCTTGTAACTCAAAAAAATTATTATATATCACTAGTGATATTATCAGGTATGATTTCAGAATGGTTTCAAAGAGTTGGAAGTTCAATACCAAGAGGATTTTCAAGATATTTCATTTTAGAATTACTAAAAAAGAAAGCACATACTGGAAAAGAAATCATAGATTATGCAGTTGAACAAAGTAACGGCATATGGAAACCTTCACCTGGTTTGATCTATCCACTATTAGGAAGATTACTGGATGAAGGACTAATTGAAGAAAATAAAGATGGAAAATATCAACTTACAAAAAAAGGAATAGAAACTGCAGAAGATGTTGACAAAATTAATGATATTGTTAGAAAACAATTAGATGTTATTTTCAGATTAGGAAATGTTGGGAGATTTGTTGCAATGGATCTGTTAGAAAAGATGTCCACAATAGGTTCAATTCTTAGCTCTAATTTTGCCAATATGACAAATGAGGAAACACAAAGATATAGAAAATTCTTAGAGTCTGAATTAAAGAAAATAGATGAAAGTAAAATAGCTAAAAAAGGAAAAGAAATCAACATAGAATAAATTATTTGTTGAAAGTGAAAATTAATCTCCTAGTTTGAATTACAAATAACAACATGTTTAATCAACAGAAATCTAATATTTTTGGTTTTTGTGATCATTAGATGGATATGACCAAACTTGGGCATTACAAGTAATTTCATTAATCAAGAAATTATTCTCTCCAGTAGAGAGTTACCCAAAAAAATAAGAGTGGAATATTTACAAAATATATCATCACATGGGTAATGAGATCACTTAGAGAGTAATGATTAATTCAACATCTCAGTTAGTGTAAAAATTAATCTAAACAAAGAATATAGCAGTTATTGGGATTATTTGTCTTATTTTAGATATTTTTAAAATCATAAATAATTCAATGTAAAAGGAAAGTCATGAAAAATTTGAAAAGTATGTTAAAGGCAAACAAACCTCTTGTTATCCCAGGAGTGTATGATGCAATAGGAGCAAAAATTGCAGAAAAAGTAGGATTTGAAGCCATGTTTCAAACAGGATATGGAACTTCAGCTACATTATTCGGAATGCCAGATTATGGATTTATTGGAGCAACAGAAACTATCGATAATGCAAGAAGAATTTGTCGTGCAGTTTCAGTACCAGTTATAGTTGATTCAGATACAGGTTATGGCAATGCATTGAGTGTTTGGAAATTAGTAAGAGAATTAGAATCAGCGGGAGCTTCTGGAATTTTTCTAGAAGATCAAAGATGGCCAAAAAGATGTGGACATATGCAAGGAAAAGAAGTCATAACACAAGAAGAGTACACAGAGAAATTAGGTGCAGCAGTAGATTCAAGACAAAGTAAAGATTTCATAATTGTTGCAAGAACTGATGCAAGAGCAACAGAAGGATTAGATGCTGCGATAGAACGTGGTTTACAAAATAAAAAAACAGGTGCAGATGCCATATTTATTGAAGCACCAAGATCATTAGAAGAAATGAAGATAATTGGAAAAGCAATCAATGCACCACTGGTTGCAAATATGATTGAGGGGGGTGCAACCCCAATTAATTCAGCAGAAACATTACATAAATTAGGATTTAAAATAATTCTATATCCACTTTCCGTATTATTTGCCAACACTTTTGCAACAATGAGTATTTTAAAAGAATTAAAGAAAACAGGAACAACTACAAAGTTTAAACAAAAAGTTGTAAATTTTGATCAGTTTAATGATCTTGTGGAACTACCCAAATTCCAAAAATTAGAAAAGAAATATGGGCTTTCAAAAAGAGAATAAAATAAAAAATTTCAAGTAAAGTACAATTATCAATTGTTTCTCTTTACTTCAATTTCTATTGTTGAAACGTTTCTGGTTCTACCGTCTTGTGACTCTAATGATTCGGAGCCTATTTTGATTTCTCCAATAGAGTATCCAGCATTTTCTGTTTTTCTTGCAACGATTTGAGCTACATCCACAGCGTGGCCGATGCTCATACCTCTAGCTTTGATGTAGACGGTGGGTAAGTTTGCCAATTGAATTAGCGTTGATGTTACATATGCCATCAATGGTTTCTTACCAATGAATATGGTGTTTCTGGATTCGTTTGACATGTAAAATTTGGTATTTAACGATAATTTAAAGCTAAAAGAGATTTTTTGATTCTAGAGAAAATTTTATGAAAAATATTGAATCATTATTAACTAGATTTAGTGATTTTAATGAATAACTTGAAAAATATCAAAGAAATTTTAGATTTAGGAACTACGAAAGAAAAAATTGAAATTTTAGAATCTCTGTCTTCTACAGATGATATAGAAATCATACAAAAAATAATTTTAAAATTAGATGATAATGATATTCAAGTAAGAGGAGAAGCATTTAGCGCATTAATACTAAATGAAAATAAAATTTCAGATTTATTGATAAGCAATTTAAGCTCTCAAAATAAGAATATTAGAGGATATGCATCTTTAGTGTTATCAAATAGAAATGATTCTAGTGCCATATCAGAAATTATCAAGCTTACATATGATCAAAGTTCTATGGTAAGGGCCTATGCATTAGGAGCATTAGGTCATCTCAAAGCAAAAGAAGCAAAAGAAGCGATTCATAATTGTCTGCTTGATTCTAATTTGGAAGTTAGAAAGAGTGCACTACAGGCAATTATAGATCTTGGATATTCATTATCAGAAGATAGAATTAAAGAAATTTCGATGGAACAAGATTCAGAATTAGAGAGACTACTTGTTAATGTAAAAAGAAGAAGTGGACCGAAAGGGATTTGAACCCTCGATCTGATGCATGCCATGCACCCATCCTACCGGACTAGACGATCGGCCCAATAATCAGTAAACTGATCGAATAACGTTTTTCAAATTGGTTATTAACGTTTAGCGATTAAAGAGAAAATACAAGTATTAAATTAACACAAGATATTTAACCATAATTAGGATGGTTGTAACGTTATGGTAGTAGATAACAAAGCGACAATCACATATGTTCAATTACTTAAAGAGGATCTTGTAATTATTAGATTAGTACCAAAAGAGGGTCCAGTTCCAGAATATCAAGCTGGTCAATTTATCACATTAGGATTAGCAAATCCTGTAGAAGGTGGAAAAATTGTCAGAAGAGCATATTCAATTGCATCACATCCAGAAAATAGAAAATATATCGAGCTTGTAATTAGATGGGTAAGAAAACCACTTCCAGGTAGATTAACCACACAGTTATTCAGTGCAAAAGAAGGTGATGAGATTTTATGGTTAAAACCGACAGGTAGAGCACTTTTGATAAATGATATACTTCCAAATGGAGAAAAAGACAATAGACGAATTATTTGTATTGGTGGAGGAACTGGTCTTGCACCATTTGTAAGTTTTGCACAACATCTACATGATATTGGAGATAAAAGAGAGATCATTGTTCTTCAAGGTGCAAGTTATGTTGATGAACTAAGTTACAAAGAATTACTAACAGACTTGGAAAATGAAAGTAGAGAGAGAGGAAAAGACCAATGGAATTTCAAATATAGAGCAGCCATTAGTAGACCACAAGAATGGTTTAACAGATCTTGGTCAGGTCAGATTGGAAGAGTTGAAACATTTCTCAGACCAAGAGAAAATGGAATTTCACCCTTAGAAGAATTGATTGGAGATAAAATCACTAAAGAAAACACAATATTTTATGTTTGTGGGTGGCAAGGAACAATTGATGGTGTAATGGATTTCTTAACCCCAAAAGGTTTCGCCACAGAACACGATAAACGTTCAGATGGAAGTTTTGAAGTAAAGTACGAATCGTACGGTTAATCAAATTTTTAAAGAAATAAAATCTTCTAATGATTCTGACCTATGGGGACGTAGGTTAGCTTGGTATACTGCCAGCCTCGGGTGCTGGAGATCATGGGTTCAAATCCCATCGTTCCCATATTTTGAGAAAATCAATCATTGAAATATGACATTTTTTTAGTTAGTATAGTTGATAACTGCTCTATATCTAGCACATCTAAATCCTGTAACCAATGCACATGTTGAAATAATTAACGAATTAAAAAATAATGCAGATATTGTAAAAATCATGCCGGTTGTTTTTAAATCAGGTAAAACGGAAATCAACAGTAAAAGTTTTCCATTTAATTTTGAGATTAGGAAAAAAATGCTTACATCGGTTTTTGGTAATTCTATTTTAGTTACGGATGATTATGCATTTTTTGCTCCTTTTAAAAAATACATGCCACCATTATTATCACCTAGATCTTGGGAGTTACGAAAACAAATACTCAGAGGAGTGCAAGATGATTTTTTTTCATATACTGGTGACAGGGCAGAAGGATACATGCTCAAAATATACAGATTAAAACCCAGAGTAGGACAAAGAAAGGCGTTATCAGCAGCATCTGTAAAAGAAAGTCTCTATGATTCAGCATTAGGAAGAGATTCAAATTGGAAAAATGATGTTCCAGAAAGTGTTGGAAGAATTATAGAAGAAAATTGGAATATAATTAAGAAATTTTCAGGTTCAGAAGATAAAACAACCCGAATTTTGGGAATGAAATTTCCAAAAGAGGGATGGTCAGAGTAGAATTATCAGAAAACTACCATTTGTAGAAAAAGAGATCAAGATTTTAAAAATAAAAATTAGAATATAAAAAATAAAATAAGCTTCAAAAGATTATTTCTTTTTTGAAGCCTTTTTGGTTGTTGTCTTTTTTGCTGCTGCTTTTTTCTTTGCTGCCATAATTGAAATGAGTATTTACTTGAATTTCTACAGGTGAAATTAAAAAGATTACACAAAGTGGTTGATGGTCAGAATACAATTTTAAAACATTTCACAAAAGAAAAAATGATCATGGATCAAAATCAGATCTATATTTTTAGTATTTTTGTCTTCAATTCTTTATTGTCTCCAGATTATTAAAATCATCAAATCAAAATTCACATGAAAATTTGAATAATTCAAAAACGTCTTCAAATTTTGGTATTTTTATCAAATAGAATTATCAGAATTAAGTATTAATTCAAGGTTTCAGAAAAAATATCAAAAAACAGGAGTTTCTAGAATAGATTAATTACTGACATGATGGAGATTTTTTTATGGGTTTACCTCTTTCAAAATATGTGTGGTTTGATGGGAAATTTGTAACATTAGACAAAGCCAATGTTCCCATTACAACACATGCAATTCATTATGGAACATCAGTTTTTGAAGGAATACGTGCATATTGGAATGAAAAAAATCTTTTTGTCTTTAGATTAGATGAACATATTAAACGATTTAGAAAATCAGGACAGTTTTATAATATTTCACTTAATTTTTCAGATAAAATTATCAGTGATGCAATAATTGGAATTTGTAAAAAAAATAAAATAAAAAAATCATGTTATATCAGACCTTTTTATTTTGTGGGAGATTACGGAATAAATCTACATGTAACAGAAAAGGCACCAACTAATGTTGCAATTTTTACATTCCCATTTGGTGATTTATTTAACAAAAACGGAATTACAGCAGGTGTTGTATCATGGAGAAAATTCTCAGACATGTCAACGCCTCCTCAAGCAAAGATGGGTGGCAATTATCTTAATTCAATCATAGCAACACAAGAAGCAAAAAGAAATGGGTTTGATGAGGCAATTTTATTAGATCATAATGGAAATGTGAGCGAAGCACCAGGTGAAAATATTTTCATTGTAAGAGAAGGTCAATTAATTACGCCACCGTTATCATCTTCAGCTTTAAATGGAATTACACGTGATGCTGTTATAAAAATCGCAAGAGATCTTGACATAGATGTAATAGAAACTGAAATTGCAAGAAGTGAATTAACTATTTCTGATGAAATTTTTCTTACTGGTACTGCAGCTGAAATTACGCCGATAATTGCAATGGATGGTAAAAAAATTGGTAATGGCAAGCCTGGAGATATTACCAAAAAAATGATGAAAGAGTATACAGACATAGTAATGAACAAAAACCAGGACTACTCTCATTGGTTAACTGCGGTGTATTAGATGAAAATTGTTCAAATTGGTACTGGTGGGTGGGGGAAAAATCACACTAGAATACTATCACAGTTAGGTGTCCTCTCTGCAGTTTGTGATGTAAATGCTGAAAGAAGTAAGGAATATGGAGAAAAATATTCAGTAAATCACTATAGCTCATTAGATGATTTGATTAAGTCTGAAGAATTTGACGGAGCTTTTGTTGTAACACCAACTTCAACTCATACAGAAATTGCTACAAAATTGCTTGAAGCAAAAAAACACGTATTTGTAGAAAAACCAATGACATACAAATCAGAAGATGGTCAGAGAATTGCAGAGTTGGCAGAAAAAAACAAGGTCATTCTAACATGTGGGTATATTGAACGTTTTAATCCTGCAGTAGATACTGTAAAAAAATTTGTCAAAGAAAAAAAGTATGGAGAACTAGTAATGCTTGAATTTCATCGAGAGAATAGGATGCCACTTCACATCAAAGATGTTGGAATAATTTATGATACTTCGGTACACGACATTGATACTGCAAATTGGCTCTTTGATGATATGCCTGTGGTAGTCTTTGCAAGATCAGGTAGGATAAATCATGAACATGAAGATTTTGCAAGCATAATGTTAGGATACAAAAACGATAAAGTAGCAATCATTTCATCAAATTGGATCACACCAAAGAGAGTTAGAACATTTACTGCAGTTTGTACGGATGCACTAATCACATCAGATTTTATCTCACAAGAAGTAAAAGTAGAGAGAAAAGAAGAACCCGAAATTTTACACAATGAAAAACAAGAGCCATTATTATTAGAAATTCAAAGCTTCTTGGGGGCTATAGAAGGAAAAAATGATACAGTTGTAAAAGCACAGCAAGCAGTAAATGTAACAAAAATAGCAGAAGCTGCACTTTTATCTAGCCAAAAAGGAATTCCAATCTATCTGGATTTAAAATGAACAAAACAATGATGGATATTTTGGCATGTCCTATAGACAAAAATCATCCTTTAGAATTATACGAAATTAAAGAAAAAAACAATGTTGTTTCAGAAGGTGCATTATTTTGTTCCAAATGCTCTAGATTTTATCCAATAATTGAGGAAATACCAATAATGCTACCAGATGAATTGAGAAACAAGGAGCAAGAGATTAAATTTCTTACAAGCAACAAGAAAAACTTGCCTGAAAAAATTATTACTATGGCAAATCCATGGCATTTGTGATATAGATGGTTACTAATTTTATTTCAGAAAAAGCAAAAATTGGCGATAATGTCAAGATTTGGCATTTTTCATACATTGGAGATAATGTAGAAATTGGAAATAATGTAAAGATTGGTTCGCTTGTACATATTGATTATGATGTAAAAATTGGAGAGAATACAAAGATAGAAGGACAAGCATACATACCACCACTCTCAAGAATTGGAAAAAATGTATTCATAGGACCTGCTGCTGTACTGACAAACGATCCATATCCAATGTGTGATAAAATGATTGGAGTTACAATAAAAGATAATGCGATAATTGGAGCGCGAGCTGTCATTAAAGCAGGAGTAACCATTGGAAAAAATAGTGTTGTTGCAATGGGTGCAGTAGTAACAAGAGATGTTCCAGAAGATTCAGTTGTAATAGGAGTTCCAGCTACAATAAGATATACACGTAAAGAATATGATAAAAAACAGAGACAGTGGATAGAGAGTTAGGATTTTATCTCTTTTTTAAATATCCAGTTTTTTAATTTTGATAGTACCAAAACCCAGATTACTATTAGAATTATTGCGATGATTGCTTTGAGTATTGAAGTCAATAACAAATCAAGATCACCATAACCAGAAATAGAAAAAGGACCAAGAATTGTCACTAGAATTCCCCCTCCAGCAATAATCAAAGCCCACATTGCAAACAAAAATCCAAAAAGCCCGAACTTCAAATTTGTACCCTCATCATAAATGCAGTAATTATTGCCAGTATTCCTGAAAAAATTGCTAGCTTGAAAATTGCATATCCAACTTGTTTTTCAGATAATGGTCCAGCCGCAAGAATTAATCTCACTAGTGTAATAGGCGCAGTCTTATCACTAGTTGCTTGTAGTCTAAAATCTTCAGTGTGCTCTACAGGTTTTCCTTTGATTTGTCTGTGCTCTACAATTCGTTTCATGCTTGAGAGAAACAAAAATGAGTTAATTATAGCCGGTAAAAGCGCAACAGCTGCAATAATTTCCACATGTCCCACAATTGCAATTGCACCATACATGGCACCCAAAGTCAAGGCACCAGAATCTCCAGGAAATATCTTGCTTGGAATTTTATGATATTTGTAAAATGCCAATGAGACAAATCCCAGCGGTAAACTGATTATTGCCATTTCATAGTTTTGTAAAATAAATAATGCAATGCTTAGTGAAAAACTTGCAATCATCATAAAACCGCTTGCTACTCCATTTAGCACATCAATGGAATTAATGGTATTACCTGTAATTGGAATCATGAAAATTATCAATCCAAGATAAAGAGCAGGGATTTGGACTGTACCAAATAAAGGAAATGATAAATTAGAATCATATGTACCAAGTAAAATTATTGGTGTTGATGCAATTACTAGAGCAATTGGTTTGAACCATCCACTCATAACTTTTCTATCATCCACATAACCAATTACAAATGCAATAAAACTAGTAATAATCATTGCAAGAATTTCATTGAGTTGGAAAAAATAATACAAAACAAGTTCAGATGCAATAATTCCAGCAATAATTGAAGGACCACCTGGCCTTACTACCATGACATGATCTTTTTTGTTCATGTCTTTGACTGCAAGATTTTTTTTTTGTAGAAATTTGATTAAAGGTGGAGTGGCAACATATACTGTAAAAAATGCAACAATGCATGAAACTAGTGCAGGGATTATTAGTTGTTCCAATTATCTGACCTTTTCTACTTGAGACATGATACTTTTTGCAAGAATCATACCAATTTTATCTATTGCTGCTAACTTCTCAAGTGATGCTTTTTTGAGGGCAGTTTTATTTGGGTAGCCATTTTTGAATAAAATTTGGGCACGAACTCGTCCAATTTGTTTAATTTTTACTAATTCCAGATATTTCTCTGGAACACCATGAATTATTTGCAGTCTAAGTAAATCTAATTCATCAATAAGATTTTGGTATTCAGATACAATCTTTTTTTGTTCATTTTCTTTGGCGTGATCTTTCCAAAATTTAACAATCTCTGTAAAGGTATAAGCCAAATCTTTTGCATTTTCTTTAATATAGAATATATCACCAGGCTCAGCATCAAAATATTCGGACATATCTTGATAAGTCATAGCATCGATCCACTTGTAAAGAATTAATAGACTCTTGAAACAATCTTCACTTGAAAATTTTTGTTGTACATATAATTTTTCATTTTTATTAATGAGATCATCCATTGCCTCTTGATATTTATCAGGTACTGGATACTGTGAATAAAATTCAGGAAGATTTGTAATCATGTGTAATATTCCAAATGTATGTTTTGTTCCTCGTACATAATCTTCAATGTAACCAGTCATATCAAAGGCAGTTTTTGGATCAATTCTTAAATAAAAAACTCTAATACCAAATTTTGTAGATTCAAAACCATTTTCATCAGTGATCATTCCATATTCTTTTAATTTTTCAAGTTGCTTTGTTACCTTTTTTTCCAATATAGAATCATCTGAAAGTTGATAAGCAGCAAAAGTTTGTGAAAAGAATTTCATTATTTTTTCAGAAGATGTTGGATTAAATTTAGATGAAGTATAAATAAATCCAAGTAAATTTATTCGTAAAGAACTATCTTCATCCAAGGTTTTTGATTCTAATGGTTCAGGTTCACCATCAACATAATACTCTAATATTTCTTCAGGATCTCCTTTTGAAATAATTATTGATTCACCCATATCGTCGTATTGTGGTCGTCCAGCTCTTCCACACATTTGTTTGTATTCTAAAATACTAATTTTTTCTAAACCATTATTTGTATATCTCATAAAACTTGGAATTATAACTCTACGTGCAGGTAAATTAACACCAGCAGCCAAAGTAGGAGTTGCAGTCAAGAATTTTATGTGTCTATTTCTATATTCAGTTTCAATTATTGTACGGCATCTTTGATCTAGTCCTGCATGATGAAATGCTGCACCATTTTTTACCATTTGTGCCAATTCAGTAGTTAATTTTGTATTATCATAACTATCTTTTAGGAGAATTTTCTTTGAAATTTTTTCTAATTCTTTTCTTTGATTTTCATTAAGCATTTTTACAACATCTCGTCCAGCCTCTTTTGCCCATGCTACAGCATTTTTTCTTGTCATTGCAAATATCAAGCATTGATCTCCATTAGCAATAGTATCCAATCCTAAACCAATCCAAGGTTTTTGATGCCTAGATTCTTGACGATCATTTGTGAGATTACCTTCAGTTTCTTCTCTGTCTTGATTTGTTATGATGTGGTTACTGTAAACGGCTTCAGATAATGGAACACGTCTAAATGTACTCTCAACTAATTCACAATTTAACCACTCTGCAAGTTCGTCACTATTCGATATTGTTGCACTTAGTCCAATAATTCTAGGTGGATTTTTTCCGATAAAGCCAGATCTAAATCTAGTTAAAACAATTTCTAGTGTCGGACCTCTTGTATCATCACCAATTAGATGAATTTCATCAGAAACTACCAAACCTATGTCATAAATCCAATCTTGTTGAAATGCCATATTTGCATCCATACTTTCATTTGTAAGAAATATTACATCTGCATCGTCTAATTTCTCTTTTTTTTCTTTTGAATCTCCAGTAGATAATGCAACTTTTATTTTTCTACCTAGATTTAATTTCTCTAATTTTTTAAACTCTTCAAATTTTTCGCTAGTTAAAGCACGTAACGGAGTTAGATAGACAACTTTTGTTTTATGTTTAGAAAGATGTGAAAGAATTGCCAACATTGCAATGAGTGTCTTTCCACTTGCAGTAGGTATTGTAATCAAAAAATTTTTTTTGTCATCAAATAAACCTGCCTTTACAGATTGTTCTTGTGGTTCAAAAAGTTCTTCATATCCTTGAGAAATTAGAAAATCAATTACAGGTTTTGAGATATTTAGCTCTTCTATTTTCATACTCGGTTATAATGACCGGGTTTTGATTCATAAATAGATGCTTCGCGGAGCATTCTTCTAACATAGTTTCTTGCTTCTTCTTCAGTGAATTTTTCTGTCTTTTCCAGTTCTTTTACAAATGCTCTTTCTTCAACTGCGACTTTATTGTCACCTTCCATTGATTTTAAAATCTCCATGAATAGTTGCATTTTTGATACTTCACTTCTTGGTCTTCCTTGTAAAACTCCAAGATCTACTTTTCCAGTATTGACATCAACACCTGCATCCTGAAGCATGCTTTGAATCAGAAATATTGCTCGTTCTGCATCTTCTTCTTCTACTTTGTCTTTCATGAGTAATCTTGCTCTGGCAGTTGAAAGTCGAATGATACCTTCCAATTGTCTAGGAGTAACTGTGATCATTTCTTCAGACTCTACATTTCTCATTTGGAGATAGTATTGTAGAATCTTTTCTTCTGCTTCTTTTGTCAAATCAGGACTAGATCTTTTTGCATATGAAAGATATTTTGTTAGAGTATCCACATCAATTACAGAACGTTTGTCAGTTCCTTGAGGTGTATGCAATTCAATGATGTGTCTTGCAATTTTTTCATCTTTTTCTCTTCCTGGAATATCACGTACTACAAAAATCAAGTCAAATCTGGTCAATAATGGAATTGGCAAATTTACATTTTCCGTGATATTTTTGAATGGATCATATTTTCCATACATTGGATTTGCAGCTGCTAAAATTGATGTTCTTGCATTTAGTGTTGCAACAATACCACCTTTTGCAATACTTGCAGATTGTTGTTCCATAACTTCATGTAGTGCACTTCTGTCTTCAGGTTTCATCTTATCAAATTCATCAATGCATACAAGACCCTGATCACCAAGAACTACAGCACCTGCCTCTAACATCATAATTCCTGTTTTATCACGAACTACAGCTGCTGTAAGACCTGCTGCAGTTGAACCTCTACCTGATGTGTATAATCCTCTTGGGGCTATTCTTGCACAAAATTTTAACATCTCACTTTTTGCAGTACCTGGATCACCAACAAGAAATACGTTAATGTCACCTCTAATCTTACTTCCATCACCAAGTAATCTTTGATTTGAACCGACAATCAACAACAAAATAGCTTCTTTGATTAGAGACTGTCCTTGTATGTGCGGTGCAAAAGAATCAATCAATCTCTGATAAACGTTAGGACTTTGAGAAAGTGTTTTGATCATCTTTTCATCTTCTGGAGAAACTTCTTCTCTTACTATTTTACGTGAAGTCTTAGAACCTCTTCCTCCCAAAAATTCAATATTATTTCCTTCAATTCGTAATCGATATAATCCGCTATGTCCTCTAGTTATTCCTGCAATTGATTCTTGCTCTACTCTCACTATTCCTGTAAGAATTATTCTATCACCAGGTCTTGCATTATCTACAAGATCCTGCCTAATTGTCACATCAATGTAGTGAGGTAATTGGCCTGGCGGAAGATCTTCAGGAAGTTCCTGCAATCTAAGAATTTGAAAGTCTATGAATTTACTGGCTTCAGGTTTTAATTCAAAATCTCTGTGCTTACAACTTGGGTTGTCACATACCACTGGAAGTTTTACATCCATTCCCTTTAGCTGAATTACTTTGGTTTGATGTTCATCAGGACAGACAAATACAAGTTCTTTTGCTAATGGTTTTACTTCTGATGCTCTTACTACCATACCTGAAACACTAGTAATATTTCCAATAGTTTCAGCATTGATTTGTCTTAAACTTCTTTGAAGTGGATAATTTACCAGTCTTACACGAACTTCATCTTTGATTTTTTCGGCATAATCAGGAAATCTTGTTTGAAGTGCTTCTTTAATTGCCCTTGAAAATGCATTTAGAATTCTATCAGGATCTGTTGAGAAAATAATTTCTATTTCAGGTTCTACTACAAGATCATTATAATCAACAATGATGAATTTTGCACTCTTTGGCATCATCTCATCGATTTGTTCTACATACTTGTAACTGCCAAACTTGTCCTTGAATCTTGTTAGAAATTCTTTTACTTTATCAGATAATGCAGATTCAGTAAAAGTACTAGTTTGAACTTTGCTCATGTAAATCTCCTTTGATTTGTTTTTCGAATTCTATACTATTATCATAAATTGTTTTAAAGAAAATATTTTCTTCAACGGTTAACTTACTGTATAATTCAGAATTGAGTTTTGTCGAATCTGCAAGCTTTACAAGTTTTCCTCTTCTCATTCTAAATAATTCCAACATGATGCTTTCTACGTGATTAAAATCATCACGATTCAAATTTTTCATTGATTCTTTTAGTTTGATGTAAAAGTGAGGATCAAGGGTAGACATCTGGTATTCGCCAATCATCTTTTCCTTTGATAATGCTTGTTTTAGCTCAGTAATCATATCAGGAGTTTCAAGTGTTGCAAGTTTGTTTTGGGATAGAATTTTTCCTATCCATTGCGGTAGATTCAAGACCTCGCCTTGGGTGCCATTAATTTTAATGCCTGCAACATTGAATTTAATATCATGATTTATGATAACTTTGGCATCCTTTAGGCCATATCCAATAGAATGTAATTTTTCTATCTTATCAATTTCCATCTTAAGATCACTACTCCTTCATAAGATCCTGATGTAATGGATCGATCAATTCTGTTCACTATATTGTTAGATCAATTGATCCTATTAATTTCGATTTATTAGTGGGAAATAGACCAGTAGATCACATGTTAACAACAGGCATGTGGGTAGAGAAATACCGCCCCTCAAAGCTTTCAGAGATTGTAAATCAAACAGAAATTATCGGTAGCCTAGAAGCTCTAATTAAAGACCCGACTGACATGCCACATCTGATGTTTTCTGGCTCTGCAGGAGTTGGCAAGACAACTACTGCCTTATGCATAGCTAGACAGATTCTTGGGGAGTACTCTAAAGACTATACACTTGAGCTAAATGCATCAGATGAGAGAGGCATAGGTATGGTCAGAGAAAAAGTAAAGAAATTTTCAAGATATGCAGGAATGGTAGATGTTCCATTTAAGATAATTATTTTAGACGAGGCAGATGAAATGACATCCGATGCACAAACTGCGCTTAGACGAATAATAGAAGACACTGCGAAATACTGCAGATTCATTATAATTGCAAATAATATCTCAAAAATTATCGCGCCTATTCAAAGTAGATGTGCCACTTTCAAGTTTACATCGATTCCTGAAGAAGATATGATTAATCATCTAGAATACATAGCCAAAAAAGAGAAAGTAAAAGCTGACAAAAAGGGACTAAAGGCAATTTATGATTATTCTGAAGGAGACCTTAGACATGCCATTAATCTGATGCAGGCAACTGCAAGTATAGGAGAAATTTCAGAAGACAATGTAAAAGCATCAGCAGGACTAACAAAAACTAGTGATGTTGATGATGTTCTAAAAATGGCATTATCTGGAAAAATATTAGATGCAAGAGAAAAAATGATTGAATTAATCAAAGTTTATGGAATGTCAGAATCAGATTTTCTAAAGTATCTAAATTCTGCAGTGTTTAAAACAAAACATGAAAAGATATCAGATATTGTAGAAGTAATTGCAAAATATGATTATAGAATTTTAGTTGGTGCAAATCCTGAGATTCAACTATCAGCTTTGCTAGCTGAATTAGGCAAATTAGAAAAATAAAAACGCAGAGAGAGGGATTTGAACCCCCGGGTGCTTGCGCACACAGGCTCTCAAGGCCCGCGCCCTACCGAGCTAGGCGACCTCTGCAAAAAGTGATGGATAATAGTGATTAAAATTTGTTGAGGATGAAAGAAAATAGAAGTTTAGAAAAATAAGAAAAAAGAAATGAATTCTTTAATCGTGTGCGTGTGGGTTACCACTGCCAGTCATTTTGACGAAGGTACCTGCTGCTTTCTCATGCCATTCCAAGTTTGCTTGTTCAATTCGAATAGATCCTGTAGGACATATTTCTTGACAAGCCATACAAATAGTACAATCATGTTCTCGGATTGGTTGTGATTTGTCAGTATAGTCTAATCGTTCGTCTTGTTCAGTTTTTCCATTTCCTGCAAAAACTTTACCAACTACATCTTTAGCTGGAATATCTTGTTCGGTTCTATACCACTGAAATGTTTGAACTGGACATACACTCATGCATGAACCAGCTGCAATACAAGAGTCCCAATCAACTGCTACTGTTGTGCCATGAATACCAAGAGGAACTTGTTTTTCTCCTCGTTCTTCATATGCTGCTTTTACATCGTCGTTTGAGAATGCTGCACCTTCTGAATTTCCTTTGCCCCAAATCCAGTGAAAATTCTCACCATTACCATGGCTGGTTTTTCCGACTGGTTTTTGCTCGTGACAAAAGTCTTCGGGTATTACTAATTCTACCATGAGCAATTATTATTGGAATATTATTTAAATCTAGATTAAATTAGTTGTAACTAAGTTACAATAAATCTCAATTCATAGTCATATTTTAGGTAAAATTATACGATTATGATAAAATACAAAGAAAATAATTTTAATTGTTAAATTGATAACATTTGTTAATTCTTTACAAAAATTGCTGATGCTTTTTCATGTGCTTCCAAGTTTGATTGATCAACTTTGATAGCTTGTGGAGGACAAACGGATACGCATGCCATACACCATATACAATCATGTTCTCTAATTGGATCTGCTTTGTCGGTGAAATCTTTTCGTTCTTCTTTAACTGAACTTCCAGTTCCAGCAAAAGTTGCATTTATTGCCTCAGTATTTGGAATGTCTTTTTCAGTTCTATACCATTGAAATACTTGAACTGGACATGCTTCAATACATGCACCATCTGAAACACAAGAATCCCAGTCAACTGCAACCATTGTACCGCTAACACCTAGTGGAACTTGTGTTTCTCCACGAGCTTTGTAAGCTGCTACAACTTCTGTATCTGCAAATACTTCGGCTTGTGAACCATCAGTATTTTTTGTTTTACCTGGACCCCAGACCCAGTGAAACTGTCCGTCTGTGGTACTAATTTTTCCAATTGGTTTGAGACCTTCTGGAAAATTTTCTGCTATTGGCATAAACCAGTTTCACTTTAGATATTATTTAAAGCTAGACAAAATTAGTTTGGACTAAACATAACTACAATAAAAGATCTGTGCTTAAAGCCTATCTGAAATTTCCTTACGTTCATATCGTTTGAAGATCAAATACAACAAATGGATATTATCAAATATGATGTGTATAGAGGACCAAACATCGGAATTTACATTAACACAAATGATGATTTTGTTTTGCTTCCTATGGGTTTTGCCAAAAATAAAGCTGAAAAGCTTGGAGAGTATCTAAATGCCGAAGTGCTGTATTCTTCTGTTGCAAATACTCGTCTTTTAGGAGCATTAATGGTCATGAATAACAATGGAATTTTACTTCCAAAGACTGCATATATGGATGAATATGAATTTCTAAAAAAAGAGACAAAGCTGGAAGTTGGAGTATTGGATTCAAAATATACTGCACTTGGAAATGTAATTTGTGCAAATGATAAAGGAGCTATTGTATCACCATGGCTATCAAAAGAAGACTGTCAGACAATAGAGCAGGTATTAGGAGTAGAAGTAGTACAGAAAAGAATTGCAGGGTTTAATCAAACAGGTGCAGTAATGGTTGCAAACAATTCAGGTGCTGCGATACACCCAGAAGTTGACGAAGAAGATATGAAGGAATTTGCAAAGATAATGGGCGTAAAAATAGAGCCAACCACCATTAATAACGGCATTCCATATGTCATGTCTGGAATATTGGTAAATAATCACACAGTAGTGGTTGGATCCATGACTAGTGGTTCTGAAATTATGATGTTAACTAGTGCTTTTCTAAATTAAGTATTGATCTTGGATCATCTGTAAGCTGTTCTATATCAATTTGTGATTCAGTTCCATCTTGCATGTTTCGCAAGACAACTTTGCTATTTTCTAGTTCTTTTGGAGCTACTATAATGCAATATTTTGATTCCGATGCTTGTTCAATTTGTTTTTTTAGATTCTTTCCAGATAGATCAACATTAGTTGGAATATTATTCAGTCTAAGTAAAGATGTAATGCTCATGGCAACTTTTTGCATTTCTTCATTAATGTATAAAACTGAAACTCGGATTTGTTTTGTTTCTGGCATTATTCCCTGCTCTTGCATTGTAAGTATGATTCTCTCTACTCCCCCTGCAACACCTGTAGCTCCAATGTCCTCTCTTCCAAATGCTTTTGTTAGTGAATCATATCGTCCTCCACCAGCTAAGGCACCCAGAGTTGAATTCTTGTCAAATACTTCAAATACAATTCCAGAATAGTAATCCAATCCTCTAACTATGCCAAAATTTATGCGTGTATTTACAATTCCTCTATTTTCTAACGAGTCAAACAATTGTTTTAGTTCATCCCATGATTGTAATTTTGATGTATCAAATTTTGATTCTACTTCTGAGATAGTTCCTTTGATTTGTGAAAATTCTAAAATTTTTTCTAGTTTATTGATGTCATATCGATCTTTAAATTCATCTAGAATTTCTTGCTTTGATTTTTTTTGTATTTTATCAATTGCCCTTAGCATATCCCCAACTAGCTGTGCATCTTTTGAATCAAATGTTTGATTGATAAATGATTCAACCAAATTTCTGTGATTGATATCTATTGTGATATTTCGGAGTAATAATGAATCAAATAGTCGAGATGTGAATTCAATAATTTCAGCTTCAGATTCTAGTTCTGGTTTTCCATAAATCTCCATATCCCACTGGTGAAAGTAACGATAACGGCCCTTTTGTGGTTCATCATATCGAAATACACCACCAAATGCTGAGATTTTTGCCGGTAGTCTCATTGATTTTTGTGAAGAGGCATATCTTGTTAATCCTACAGTAAAATCAAACCGTAGTGCTACTTCTCTATCTCCTTTATCTTTGAAATAGTAAATTTCATCTCTAATTGCAGGTCCTGACTTTGTCTCTAAGATAGATAATAACTCAATTGGAGAGGGATCCATAAATGAAAATCCATAAAGATCGGATAATTTTTTAAAATGATTCCTAATATGCTCGATGTTGGAATTTTCTTTTTCTTCAAAGTCTTTCATTCCACGTGGTAGTTCCAAGGTGATTTTGTTGTTAATAGTACTGATTTAGATTTTGCTGTGATAACTATGCAGAACTAGGCAGTTTTTTGTCATGGTAAAAGTTTGATAGAAGAAATAGGCAGGGAGTAAAAAGATGTATTATTTGAATTCATTAATTTTTAAAATAAAAAAAGAAAATTTAGTTTGCAGGAACTGCAAAACCATTTTCAATCATTCGTAGTGCCGAGTCTGCTTTGACGCACATTGGCAATCCGTTTGATGTCTTCATTACTAGGCTAAATCCTTCACGACATTCAATTTCTTCTGCATCAATTCCTGCAGTTACTTGCTGTCTGGGTGAAATCCATGCCAATTGCATAGATTTTGCCTTTTCAATGAATTCTGCTCTAAGTTCTTGTTTTTCCTCATCAGTTAGAGTAGATGATTTGTCTCGCAGTTCAGATTTTAATGCCTTCATCTCTGCATGTCTTGCTTTAATGTCAGATTTTTGCTCATCAGTTAGTTTGCTTTGCATAGATGACATGTGATTCTGGAATTTCATTTTGAGTTCTGTTCTTTTCTCATCAGAGAGTTCACCGTGCTTTTCTTGGTATTTTGCTCTGAGTTCATCCATTCGCTCTTGAGAAATATCAGAGTTTGCCATGATCATACCTCGTAATCTTGGAGACATGTCATGATTTTCTTTCATTCTCTCTAGTGCATCACGGTGTTTTTCTTTGAAATCCATTGCAGCATCACGATGTTCTTTTTTGTATTGCTCTCGTTGTTCAGGTGTCATTTCACACCATTCAGAGATTTTCATTAATTTTTCAGCATCAGTAATTTCTGCAGCACGTTCATCTGCAGTCATTTCACAAAATCTTTGGTATTCTATTTTATGATCACGGATTTCTTCATGTCTTTTTTGCATATCATCTACTTCCATTTTGTGTTCAGCAATGTAAGCATCTCTTCCAGATTCATCTAATTCACAGTATGCATCCATTCTATCTTTTAGATCTGTTTTGTCATGTTCTGCCAAAAATTTTTCCTTGTCAGCATCAGATATTTCACAGTATCTTTCTAGTTTATCTGCCATGTCATAATCAGATTTTTGTTCTGGATTGATTTCTTTGAGGAAATCTTCTATAGCTGTTTTACGTTCATCTTCACTTTGCTCACAAATATTTGCTAGTCTGTCTTTGAATTGGGCAATTCTTGGGTGATTTACAAAGAATCGTTCTTTTTCAGCATCAGTCATATTGCAAAAATTGTCTAGTCTGTCTTTGAGGTCATTTTGTTTTTTATCTGATTCAGCATATGCTGCTGTATTACCAGCAGTAATGCCAGTAATCATGATCAGTGAAAAAACAACACTTAGAAGTTGTGTCTTGTTCATTATCAAATTTTTCAAGTTATCAATATAAAGAATATCGGATCAATAAACAGAAATGGTTATTAATA
>CALKVM010000007.1:0-39366 GCA_938049695.1 uncultured Candidatus Nitrosoarchaeum sp.
AATTGTTTCTCTTACTGCGTTTCCGAACTCTTTGTTTTCCTAAATTATTGAATCAAATTTAAGGAAATAATTACTCACTCAATGAATTTTACCTATAATTTAGCCTATTGAGGACATTGAAGATAGTATTTTTTTCAAGTGCCAAAAATGGCATTAACTTAACTATAAAATTCGGTCAACTAAATATCTGTCAAGCTTAAATTGGGCGACTTTTAGGATTTACTGGGATCGTGGTCTAGCTTGGTATGATTCTGCGTTTGGGACGCAGAGGTCGTGTGTTCAAATCACGCCGATCCCACCACTAAATCATTATCTTATTATCAAATAACGTCCTAATTTTGTTGCCGAGCAATGAGGAAGAGTTAGAGTAATGACTTTGATATGAAATAAAATTATTATCTCTGAGCTCCGGCATGTTTTTATGAATTCTAATCTGTTTTAATTTTGTTGAATTTTGAAAAACGCGATATTATTTTGATTGTGGGTCTTTTATTTTTTATGATCGGATTGATTCCATTTATAGCGCCAATATATGCAGCTTTAATTGCAATTGCCATCTATTTCGGAATTAAATTCTATATGGGAATTAGAAGAAAATCTATAGAAAAAGAGATGGGCGAAGGTATCTGTGCTGACTGTGGTTCTAAAATATCTGATCAAAAATGCCCAAACTGTGACTCTGTAAACGATTAACTTGTACGAAACCTTGAATCTATAAAAATTAATTTGAGAAATGTCTACTCGTAAACTTGACAGAAAAAATCCAACAAATACGTCGATCTGTAAATTATTTAAAAATATGTTAGACGCAAGTTAGAATTTTAATTTTATGACCTCTCTACTGGGTTTCTTTTATTTTGTTCAAAAATTTGAATTATCTTTAACGAATTTAAAGAAATCCCATGAATAAGGTTATTTTTCAATTTATGCTCTGAGGAATAATGAGAAATGTTCATGAAGATATTAAAAGTCTGGAAAAGGAGATTTTACAGACAGAAGATAAAATCATAGAATATTTGAGAGCAGGTTATGAAGGTGGAATTAAAACATCGCTTCATAGTCTGGATTTGAATTTAAAATACCTAAGCATACTTGCAAATGGAGCACCAATTGACAAAAACGAAGATCGAAAGATTATGGATTTTTTGAGAATACATTATGATTATATGCAAAAGTTATCTGTTCCTGCATAATTATCTCAAAACAATGCTATTCATGTAGTATCAAGGTTGCTTTGATCTAAATAACTAAATAATATTACAATGTATAGTCTGCAGTGTCTTTATACGATCCTGATGAACCAAAAAGATCAGTAGATCTCTTGACTGAAGTGATACTAAATTCTAATAGGATTATTTACTGTCATTATTTTATTGAGTGTGGTAAAAAGGCAAGCAAACAAATCAATTTAGATGATAAACTGATTAATGTCTGCGATACTCACTATGATGAAATTCAGTCAAAGAAGAAATAACGACAAAATTATCTTTAGTATTACATATTGAGTAAAAAGATCACACTTTAGTTTTACAACATATAAAAAAAGGAAATTACTTTAGTCGTCTATAGATTTCTTTGAATTCTTCTGCGAGTGTGTATGATAAATTCAAAAGATGTACTAATTCATTCATCTTAGTTTTATCTCGTGAGAGCTGTCTTAGAATAATTAATGCTCTTTGGGGGGAATCTATTAACAATTCCATTTCTCCAGACCACGTCTTGAATGCTTCATTTACATCCAAACAGAAATTTAATATGAATTGCTCCGAATTGGATATTGGCGCCATTGATTTTGGCGCTCTTAAAAGCACATTAGATAACTCACGAAACTCGTTTCCTCTATCTATCAATAACATCTCTAATGCTTGCTTTATTTTTTCATCGTCTTGTCCTAGCTTTTTTACAAGATACAAACCAATAGTACTCATAAAATAATATACTCATCTAGAAAGATAAGTGAGCCTACCATAATATTGAATATTTATCATATTTTTTTACAAAAAGTAAACAAATGTTAATAATTTGAAAAATTTGGAATATTCCAATACCGATTATTCATACGTATCTCATAAATATTATAAAATCTATAAATTTTATACAAAAATGCTCCTAAAAGTCAGACAACTGAGGTCAACTTTAACAACTAGCTCAACTTTTCCTCAATCCCATTCTAAAATGAGGCTTTCAGGCATCCAATATAGGAATACCGTATGAATAATATCATTATTTTATTTTCTATTTTGCTTCTTAGTGGGTTAATTGTTACCGCAAATGCTCAATCTGCCAATCATGTTGTAATTAATGAAATTGATATTAATCCTCCAGGTGATGATGCTAAATCTATTGCAGAATGGGTTGAACTCTACAACCCCACAGATTCTAAAATTGATATTGGTGGTTGGCAAATTGCATCAACTACAATATTGAAAAAAACAATGATTATACCAACTGGTACTTTTATTGAACCTGGGAAATTTTTGACATTTTCATATCAAAGTCTATGGTTTACTGATACTAACGAATTAGCTGAACTAAAAGATAAGACCGGCGTAGTTGTAGATAGAACTCCTTTATTGTCTGATCTGAAAAATGATATTACTTCTTGGCAAAGAACTTCTGATGGATATGACTTGGATAATGTCAATGATTGGAAATTTGCAATTTCAACAGCTGGTTCTTCTAATGGAATGCTGATTGTTGCAGAAGCAAAAGAAGGTCTTTCAGTATCTGTCTCATCAGATAAATCTTCATATCTGTTCGGTGAAACAGCTACAATTCAAGGAAAAGTATCAAAACAAGTATTCATTGAAAAACCATATTATCATGCTGATGAAATACTAGTAAAAATATCTGGTCCTAAGTATGATAAAATCATTTCACTTTACCCTGATCTTAATTTGAATTACAAGACAACATTGAATCTTCAACAAGTTCTTGGAATTAACAAAGGCGTTTACTCTGTTTTAGTTAGTTATGGAGGTGGAATCTCTCAAACCAGTTTCTCTGTAGGTGATGAGATTATTGCAGATAATATCAAAGAAGACGGCACTCTTAGCATTGCTACTGATAAATCCAAATATCTTCCAGGCGATACTTTGTTGATTACTGGCTTTACTACCAAAGTAATACCATTTGAAGGCTTGAAATTTAATATAAAGAACCCAAGCGGGAAAATAATTTCTACAGGTAGCTTGTATCCTACAAATGGAAAATTTTCTACAAGCGTGTTTCTTAATATCGTGAATCCTGTTTATGGCACATATCAGATAACTGGGGTGTATTTTGATAAATCATCATTTGCATCTTTTGAAGTAATTAAAGACATCAAAGAAGAAAAGGCAATATCACTGTGGACAGATAAGGATGCATATGGTTTAGGTGAAACTGTTACAATTACTGGCAGATTAAACAATGTATGGGTTAATTATATGGATTTAGAAATTATTCAGACCAAAAATGCTGCGCTTGCTACAAGTGCATTAGGTGGTGGCAATTCTGGATTTAAAATTTTAGATATGGTCAAAATATCTGGTGATGGTTCTTTTGCATATTCTTTCAAAATACCTGACAGTGATATTCGATTAGGTGATTACAAAATCTCTGTTTCAAAGGAAGTTGGTTCTGCATCAAAAATAATTCATGCCGTCACAAATGTTAGTGAGTATGTTGCAAGTACTGATTCTCTTTCACTTTCAACAGATAAGGCTGTTTATGATTTAGGTGATGTTATGACCATTGATGGTTTTATTGTAAATCCTGCTAGTAGCTCAAGCTTTCAAACATCATCCGTAAATATTTCTATATCTCATGAAGATGGAAGCCCATTAGTGATTATTGGCTTGGATAAAGTAGGTGGTGCTAAAACTAGAGAGAAAAATGGGATAATTGTTGCATATGAATTTACTGCAATCCCAGAATCTTCTGGAAGATTTTCAGTTCAAACAAATATATCTCAACTTGCATTTACTGAAGGATTTTATAAAATAAAAGCAGAATATCGCGGACTTACGAAAACTACTACTGTTGGAATTGTAGACCCTTTGAAACTAATTGATGGTGCATTACTTACTTTGAATAAACAAGTTTATGGTTTAGGTGAAACTGTTCTTTTGACTGGTTTGCTTCCTCCAACTCCTGATAACTCTGTAAAAGTCTCTCTTACAAAACCTGATGGTAGTAGAATTGATTCTGGTGCAACTGTTGATAATCAGAGATTTTCTTGGTCTTGGAGTACCCCTATCACTGAAAAACCTCTGGCTATAAAATCAGATAACCTGTCAATATCTAAAACCAATTACGGAATTTACAAAATCCATGTCTCCACTGCTTCTTATGGTAAAGACGTTTTCTTCAAAGTTTCTTCTGACCCTGAAAATGACTCTTTATCTTTAGTTCCATTGTATGTTTCAACTGAAAAATCTTTATACAAAGCTGGGGAAAAATTAAAAGTTATTGGTAATATCATTAAAAGAGAACAAGGCTCTGAGGGATTGGTAATTCCTGAAAGAGTCACAGTAAAAATTGTTGATGGTAAAACTCCCTTTAAACAAATCCATGAGGCATCTGTTTATCCTGATCAGGGTGGAAATTTCCAAAGCTTATTTGATTTACCTGTAACTATTTTCCATGAGGGTGAATACAAAGTAAAAGCATTATACTCCAACAAACAAACTGAATCCACATTTACTATTGCAAATGATTTTGCCTTTGGTTCTAATGAAAAGTTATCTCTTTTACTTGCTACTGATAAACCTGAATATTATCCAGATGACCTAGTGACCATATCTGGTAAACCAAACAAGTTGATCTATCTTGAAAAATTCGATGTTAGTATAATTCAGAAAAAAGATGGTGAACTAACATGTGGTTCATTTTACTGTGGTACACATTTAGGTCCTGTAACTACTATTAGACCTAGTTCTTCTGGCTCGTTTTCACACCAATTTCAAATACCTAATTCTCCCTCAAGTTTAGGCGCATACGAAATTACTGTGGATGCTGGATTTGAAACCAAATCTTTGATGTTTAATGTTGTAGAAAAACCTGTTATTCTAGACCCTGAAAAATCTCCTTTGACCATTATTGAAAAAGTTAATAGAGTTTTAGATGATAAAATATCTATTATTACAAATGAAAAAACCTTAGATGGTAATCAGATATTACCACGTGTGCTTTCTGGTTCATTACTTACTACAAAAGTTGATCAATCAAATGTAAATCTCAGAGTTACTTCTGAATCTGGAATATGTGTTATTGGTCCTGAGGAAAATTGTCTTGTAAAAGACTCTACTAGAAAACCAGGACAAATCTACGAAATTGTTTCAGTAGATGGAATTAATCTTAAAGTTAGATACAGTGGCCCTGATGCATACCTTGAGAAATTTGACATTCTTCCAGAATCCTCGTCCGAATTTTTGCCTAATGAAACTTGGAATGTAGATGTGATCAAAGATGATCAGGCCTCTAGATTCTACTATAAAATTAACTACAAAATACTAGAGTAAGTTCAAAATACCATTCATTTCATACTAATAAGATGAATCTTCAGGTTTTGATGTTTTATCAGGATGATCCAAAAAAATGCACGGCTGCAAAAATGGTTAAATTTGGCATTGCAAAAAACATCAAAAAAATAGGAAATAAAGGGCTTGTCTTAGATCCTTTTTCTGAAAAAACTCTTTTACCTAAAGACAAATCTTTGATAAATTCAATAGTTGGAATTGATTGCTCTTGGAATCTTGTTGACCAGGCATTTTCCAAAAAATTCAGTGGTATCAAAAGAAAACTACCTCCTCTATTAGCTGGCAATCCTGTTAATTATGCAAAACTCAATAAACTTACTACTGCTGAGGCCCTATCTGCGTCATTATTTATTTTAGGCTTTAGAGATGAGGCACTTGCAATACTTGATAAATTCAAGTGGGGACATACTTTTTACGAATTAAATCAAAATCTTTTGGATGAATATTCTAAATTAGAATCTGAAGATCAAATTGATATCATTCTAAAAGAATATGGCTTGTCTTATTAGTTAACTCTATTTTCTTTTCTTAATGTATATTGTAGTTACTATAATAATTGATATCGGCACGATTACCCATATCCATTCAAAAGAATTATTTTTATTAAATTCTATATTGTTTTGATTTGTTTCAGACAGCACTACTTTGTTTTCCACTACTAAGAAACTCGTAGAATAATAATCTGGCTTTAACACTGAATTAGAGATGGCAAATATTTTTAGGTCTTTTGCACCTGTGTCTAGCCTCTCTGTTTTTTCTCCCCGAATCTTAATCATGGTGAAATTTTTATCTACACCGATTAATTCTGATAATGTCGAATTTCTATTACTGTCTGTTAGAAAATAAAGAATTGAATCTGCTTGTGATGTTTCTACGCTTATCTCTAAATCTGTTCCTTTTTGAATGATATCTGGTACATTCACATTTGTTATTTTTGGAAATTCGGTTTTTTCAAATTCTGACCAGTGTCCTAACTTGAAAGGATATGTTTCATCATCAAAAGCATTGACAATAATGGTTCTTGATTCTGGTGAATACGCACTAAGGTAAAATGGACCATTGCTAATCACTGCATGATTATGTGATTTAACCCACTCTGATGACGCCGTATACCTATCACCAAAATAATTAAAATCTTTTTCAAATGACTCTAGTGATTTTGGAATGTATCTCTTTTCACTAAACTCATTCAAATAATTCTGAATCATTTTAGCGTCATTTGGAATTATTAAAGAAATCCAACTGACATTTTTATTGGTTGCACCGGATCTGGAAAATGATGCTTTTCCGTCTATTACAGATTGTTCCATTGCAGCTGAAATTTCCCATGGCATTGGGCTCCATATTGCTGCCCAATCCGCAATTTCAGCTTCATCAAAGTGCCAATAATTTACATAAACATCAATTGTATCCTCATCAATAGGCTTGATTCCAATTATAGTTTGAACTGCTTGTGAAGCGATGGGTGTGAATTCCACATCAAATGTCTTGTCATTTTCATCTGTTTGTGTTCCCCACTCAATTGTAAAATACAATGAATGTACAATATCACTCATATCCATTTTTTGACCATTATGCCAATTGCTAAATTTAAAATCAAATCTGACTTTGCTTGTTGCTTGAGTTCCAGGTGGTACTTTTTTCCATTGTTGTTCTACAGGATCCCACATCATTGCATCTTCTGCTAAATTTAATTTTCCATTGGGCCCTGCAGTCTCTACATCCCAATCTGCTCTGACTGGAAATGTTTTTCCTGAGAATGGATTTTTAAAAGTAATAGGATCTGAAATTATTCCCCATATTTGTCTGCTATATTTATCACTTAATCCCATTACTGGATTCCATGCTCCCTGATAGATCTCCTTTACTCCTATGACTAGTTCTTTATCATTACTTCTAGAATTAATTGGTGTGAATCTACTTGGAACTCCAGCCCCTAAATCATTAACTATTCCCTCTACTTTCTCATTTGCTACATACTGATCAATTTTACTTGCTAGAAAAATTCTAACTGATTGATCAATTCCCTCGGCAACTGCATCTTGAATCAAATCTGCTCTTTGATCTTCTGACTGAAAATCCCCACTGTAAATTTTTTGAGTTACGTTATCTAGGTATTCATTTTTGTAATTCCAATATGACGGATTATTGAATCCAGGCATGTTTGAAAACCATGGAGAATACATTTGAGCTAATCCTGTTGAATCATATCTTACAAATGCAGATCTACCCCAGCCCTCTGTGTATAGATCCCATTTCATTTCTGCAGGATCTGAGCCATACACAACAACAAAAGCCTTGTTCAAATCTCCAAAGTCTTTTTTTATTATGAATCCTATTTTTTCTAATTCATAAGCTAAAATCTCGCCAATGGACTTCCTTACAGGATCATCAGTTCTGATAAAAATTGTAATTTCAATTGGGTTGTGATTAATTTCCCACTTACCATTTGATTTTATTGCCCCTTTTTCTTTTAGTGCGTTTGAAATTATCTCTTCTGCCAATATTGGATCGTATCTGAAATTGAACGACTCTAACTGTTCTATTACGGTGAGATATTCTGGGTCTGAAGGACTATAGTAAGTGATCATGGGTACTCCGTAACCCCCCATCAGTTCATTGACAATTAATTTTCTATCTATTAGATAGTTTAACGCAACTCTGACATCTTTAATTGAAAATGGATTGAATTCATTTGATTCTGCTGGATTTACTAGTATGCTGTAATATCCTCCAGCTGAATCAAACACTTTTAATCCTTCCCGTGATTTTTGATTTTCTAATCTATCTGAGGAAATTCTATCATAATAGATATCTAAATTCCCATTTCTTACTTCTTCAAGTGCCGTATTTTCATCCAAATACTGAATAAACTTTACAGAATCAAAAAATGTGCTCTTTTCTGCAAATGAATCATTATGGATTAAAAATACGACTACAAGAGCTAGTATGAATACTAGCAATAATTTCATAATCATTATTTAGTTTGGTTGTAATAAAACCTATTTCATAATGACCTCTTGATAATATCTCCTAAAACCTATATCATCTTAATTACCAAAGAAAAATAATATGAGATTTAATCAAAATATGTTAACTGGACTAAATGGAATTATCCCTGGAGGTATTTCTGTTGAGGATTTTACTGCAATTGCAAAAACAAACACTGTTGATTCACAAAAAATTCTAGATGGCTATATTAAAACTGGAATTGGAACAAAACAAGAAAACAAGTACTATTTTGAAGATGGTGATAAACTAAAAGCTGCAATTGAACTCATAAAAATTGGTGGTCCACTAGATGAAATTTCAATTATGCTAAACTGGAAGGATTTTGAGGGATTGGTCGCTGAAATTTTATACTCTAAAAACTTTGCAATTATAAAAAATTTAATTCTCACCAAACCCCGAATGGAAATTGATGTTATTGGTATACGATTAGGTATTGCTATGCTAATTGATTGCAAACATTGGAAACGTTACAATTCTTCCACGTTATCTTCTGCAGTGAAAAAACAGATTGCAAGAACAAAACATTACATTTTAAAAACTCCAGGCGCTATGGCTGTGCCTGTAATTGTGACTTTGTATCATGATAAGATTGATTTTATAGACAGAGTGCCAATAGTTCCAATTTTTCAATTTTCATCGTTTGTAGATGAATTTTATGGTAACCTTGATCAAATGAAAACTATAGGAACAAAGTAATTATAAATAATATTACACTTCCAATCATGAATCCTTTTGTTATTTTTAGAGAATTATCTAGTGCTTTGGAATAATCCTCGTATATTCCCTCGCCCATAATTTTTACATCCGTCTCATTTTCTAAAATTTCAAATTTTGCTGATGTTGTTTTTGATTCTGCATTATTTGCAATTTCTAAAAACCATTTGGATATTTTTTCTGCACCTGTGATTAGTCCTAACTGATAGTATCCATTTCTGTTTCTGGCTTTAACTGGGGCATAGTGTGTATCTGAAGTACAAATTTCTAATAACTGATATCCACTTTTTGTAAAATTCTCTACGATTTTCTCCCTAACACCATTTTCCATATTATTTGCATCTGCCCAACCAATAAAGAATTTTTTATCATTAATTTTTAGACATACTATTCCTAAACCTCCCATTCCTAAATCCTCAGTCCATACATCCATGCTGTCTGAATTCGCATACCCAAATTCTATTGGGTAACTATCCTTTGTCATTAAAGAATCCAGACAAGATTTTGCTGCTTTTAGCATATCTTCCCCATCTTCTTTTGAAATTTCTGCACCCATTGCATTATGACAATCGACAATCAATATTCTGACAAAGTTTCTATTTTTGGCATACTGTTCTATTTCTTTTTTCATATAGTTTGGAATATCTTCCATGCCATGTGGTGATAACGAGAGAAACAACAGTGGATTATTTCCAAAGAGTAAACCTGTGACTCTGGCTTTGTTAATTTGAACAGTTACTGGCTCTGTGCATACTAGTCCTTCTTCTTTGACTATGCTTTTATCTAGATTTTTTAAATAATTTTCAACCTCATTTTTTGATGGAAGATTTAACGAGTGATCTGAAATACTATGCATGATCATTGCTGAAGAACCTAGGTTTTTGTAAATCAAATATGGTATGTTGCTTCCTCCGACTGGATGATATGGGCCTGGATGAATCTCAGGTAACACCATCCTGAATTCCGTATCTCCCTTTGATGAACGTAGTCTTATTTGAGATGTAGATACTTTAGTTTTGTATGAACGCTGTTCGATAATCTCTTCAGCTTCTGTAAAGTCATTGCCTTGTGATGCCAAGTATGCTTGTATTGTTCTGTGTGTGCTTTCCATACCTGGTCTTCCAGCTCTATCTGTTAATACAGACCAAACACTGGCAATTATCAAAAACACTGACCCGAATCCTATTGCCATTGGATTTGTCAACATTGAACTCCACATATCATAAGGAATCATTACTAAGAACATGGCAAGTGGTTGCACCATGCATATAGCCCACGCTTTTTTAATACTTGCACCCAACGTTGTAGTGAAAATCCCGATTCTAAAACTAGCAAATAGGAACATTCCATACGTTACAAAGAACAATGATGTTTCTTTTGTTAATACAACACTTGCAAGTAACCCCATTAGTAATACTGCAATCCACAACATATTTCCAAAAAGAGATGCGTGTAATGATTTTGAATATTCTTTTTTTCTGGTGAAATGTTTATCGATTAACTGAGTTAATGCCAATATTCCAATTACAGCTGGAATTCTAAACCAAATTTCATCTAAATCAAGATGATATCCAAAATAAACTATAGCTGTAATTACTGCTGCAATTACTAATGATCCTACAAGAGAAAAGTAATGTGATGCCGGATTGATTAATGTAAGGGAAAACCTATTGTGTATATTTGAAACATCATCTGAAGATTTTTCCATGTACTATCACGGAGATATAAAAATATCAACTAACCATGAAGCCACAATTAAGCTAATTGGGATTGAAATGACAATTTTTGGATCAACTTTGAATCCTTTAGTCTCATCCTCAAAGAATCGCATGAGGCCCCCACTTGATGCTGGTAGCGGTGCCCCTTTCTTTTTACTGCTCATTGCTGTTTTTCAAAGCTTGAATTTTGACATAAATACTTTATTGTTTGTGCTTTACCTTTTCTATGGTTTCTATGAGGGAATTAATTGATCTTAGTATCCCTTGTTGCTTTTCATGATTGGTTTCCTGTTCTAATTCTTTGGATAATTCTGATAATTTTTTTCCTAATGTAATTTCCAGTTCTGTTTTTTCTGTCTGTTGTTCGACTTTGACTGGAATCTCTTTTTTTTCAGGCTCTCTACCACAACTGATGCATAATGCATGACCTGCTTTCATTACTCTTACCCCTGAACAGTATGGGCATGGCTCACTTAGCAAAGTTGCTCCGTTCAATAACATTTCTGCTGCCTTTTTTGTAAGATCTTTTGACATGTGTTAAGTTATGATTTCTCTCTAAAAAATACAATTATTTTTCAATTTCATTCATATCTCAAACAAGGCTTAATAGTGCGTAAAATCGGAATAATTTAGAACGTATGGCGGTAATTTGTAATACATGTGGTCTTCCTGAAGATCTATGCGCTTGTGGTGAACTTGCTAAAGATAGTACAAAAATTATAATTCGTTTGGAAACTCGACGATTCAAGAAAAAAGGAACTATGATTGAAGGATTGGATCCTAAATTAAATAATTTAGAAACTGTTGCCAAAGAATTAAAAAACAAATATGCTTGCGGTGGAACTGCAAAAGATGGTTACATATTTCTTCAAGGCGATCATAGAGATACAATTAAAGATACTCTGATCCATTTAGGATTTCCTGAATCCAGCATCGAGCTTCATTAGATAGACATTGCAAGTATCAAACAAAATTCTTCAAATTATAGGAATTCCTCATTTGGCACTTTTGTCTGTCATATTTGGTATGATGCTATTGTCATTTCCGTTTGGAGTATTTGTTGTGTTTAATACTGATATTGGAGATGATATCAATTTTCAGTATCCGTTAAACAATCTTGATATTTTTAAAGAACTCGATTATCTTACTCCGTTTGATATTGAAATAGGTGACGTCTTTATTGTTTTATGGTCTATCTATGCCATTCTTTTTACAATAGCTATGTTTGGTCCTGATAAAGGATTTCTAAAAGCATTGTCTGCAAATCTCAGTCATGAAAAATTAGAAACAAAATCAAACTATATGATTACAATAACAAAATGGTTTTCGATTCTAATTCTGATGTCTATAATTATTGATTTTATTCAACAGGGATTTGGAATAGTCACTGTTCCTCCATCTGTTGATAATAACTTGGCTCAGTTTTTGTATGTGAGCATGTCCCCTATTGTTGAAGAGCTTGGATTTCGAGTAATTCTCATCGGTTTGCCACTTTTTGTGTTTTATTCACATAAATTATCTATAAAACATTTTTTCAAATCTATTTGGAATCCAAATCGTAATTTACATATCTATGATTCTAGAAAAACTCTGTTTTTGATAGTTTTAGTTGGTATCTTTTTTGGACTAGCTCATATTATGACTGGTGAACCGTGGAGTGAAGGAAAATTTGCACAAGCCACTATAAGTGGAATTATACTTGGTTGGCTCTATTTCAGATTCGGTCTGATAACTGCAATTCTTGTTCATTGGGGGACAAATTATTTTATATTTTCGTATGCAAATTTTGTATCTCAGATTAATGAGATGACAATTGAGGCGGCATTTTCCCATCCTCTGATTAATACAATGGAAATGTTGTTTTTAATATCTGGCATATTTTCAGTTTCTGTATTGTTGATTACTTATTTTAATTCAAAAAAAGAACAAACATTAAAAATTGAATAGCATGTTTATTGAAAATTCATTTAATATCCTAAAATCTAATTCAGTCTGATCGTTTTCTCTGTTTATATTTTAATTGTAATTTAATTGATGATTTTAAATTCACTTAGAGGTTCAGTGCAAGTTTCAAGCCTTTGTACCTGTTTCTTATTGTGACTTCTGTCACTCCAGCTGCTTCTGCAACATCTCTTTGAGTTTTATTTTCACCATTTGTAACACATGCCACATACAGTGCTGCTGCTGCTAAACCCATTGGGTCTTTTCCTGCAGATATCTTTTGTTCTTCTGCAGTTTGTAGTATTTTGGTGGCCGCTCTTTTTGTCTTTTCAGATAATCCTGCTTTACTTGCAATTCTTGATATGCATTTCACCGGATCCACCACTGGCATTTTCAAATTAAGCTCTCTTAATAATAGACGATAACATCTTGCAATGTCTTTTCGCTTTATGTTGCTTGCTTGCCCAATATCTTTTAGTGTTCTAGGAGTTTCTGTATCTCTGCATGCGGCATAAAGTGCCGATGCAATTAATGCTGAAATTGAACGTCCTCTTACAAGACCTTTCTCTAATGCTTTACGATAAATGTAAGCTGCTTTTTCAATAACTGAATCTCCAACTGCTAATTTGTCTTTTAATCTATCTAGCTCGCTAAATGCCTGTCTAAAGTTTCTATCAATTGGCTCATGAACTTGACTTCTACTATCCCATGTTCTCAGTCTTTCAATGGTACTTTTCATGGCAGAAGTAAGTGGCTTGCCTGTCGCATCTCTGTTTTGAGGATTTATGATAGTTGCCAATCCCATGTCGTGCATTGCTAATGAAGTTGGCACTCCTGCTCTGCTTTTGTTTTCACCTTCGTTAGAAAAAGCCCTCCATTCAGGACCTGACTCATCAACTTTATCAGTAATTACAAAACCGCACTTTCCACAGAAATTCTCTCCTGTAGTTGCATCTGTGACTAACGTGCCTTGCCCACATCTTGGGCATCTGTCTTTTGGATTTACATTTTTGACCATTTTTTTTCCTTTCAAAACTTTTTATGATGATATATAACCATTGCTAATTCATTTCTTATAAACTTGATGGTGATCTCTACATGAAATCATCTAATTTATCAAAAATGTGATGTCTTTCTTATTTTGAGTCCAAAATGCTTTTAATTTTTTCTGTAATCTCTGGTTTCTCATTTTGTTCTAGGAGGAATTTAAGATCCTCCATGTTATCTACATCTAGCATTATTCTTTTTACAAAAACAAGTGCTACGTTTCTCGTGTACTCTTTTGCAGTGTTCATGTGAATTTTGTAACTATCTTCATCATAATGTGTTATCATCAAATCTATTGGCATTCTTACAAGCGCATTTGTACCATCAAATCTTCTAGAGGGTACAACTATTACAAAATTTGGAGGTATTTTGTAGTTTAACATAAAATCGATATCTTGAGTTTTGATGAATGGGATGTCTTGTGGGAAAACAATTGACGCATCAAATTGATTTTCTAAAAGATACTTGTCAGCTAGGGCCACTGCACTGTTGACGCTTTTTTCTTCATTGTCTGGAATGATTATGGCATTGTATTTTCTGCCAATTTCAATTGCTTTTTCTTCTTTTGTTACTATTATTGTTTTTTCAATTTGTGGAGAAATTGATAATACGTGTAATATCTCTTCTAGCATAATTTTGCATATCTCTTCTTTTTGTTGCGATGATAAATCTAAACGCGTTTTTGCTAAAGAGAAAGTCTTTACAGGAATAATTGCCGCAATTTTCAAATTAGACGTGTATTTGTTTTAAAATGAAATTTGCTAATGCGTCTTCAGCTAATTTATTATTCATTGTGATTTTTGTTTCATATACTTTCATATCTAGACTTTGAATTTTCTTTACAAGTAATCTATCTTTTGTATCTACTACTATATTTGAGCATACATCTGAATACATTTTTGCAAGACCATATGCGTTTGTTTCAATTCCTGCAGCTTCCATGTATTTTGCTGCTGGTCCGCTAATGGCTTTATCTCCAATAAGTGGACTAACTGCAACTACCTTCTTTTTAATTTTTGAAAGCTCTTTTCTTATTCCTTTGATTTGTAACATTGGACCAATAGATGTCAGTGGATTTCCTGGCGCTAAAATTACCATGTCTGCATCATGAATTGCATTTACTGCTTCAGGATTTGGGCGTGCTTTATCTGCCCCGATATACTGAATTCCGATAACTGGATCTCTTCCACGATGTTTTACCCAATATTCTTGAAGATGTAAATCTCCTTTGTCTGTAGTTATTCTTGTTTCTATACTGTTATCTGTAACTGGAATTATATTTGCTGTAACTGCAAATTTTTCACACATCCATTTTGTAATGTCACTCAAATTTTTACCGTTTTTTAACATGTTTGTTCTTATCAAGTGAGTTGCAGCATCTCTGTCTCCAACTCTAAACCATGTCTCTTCTCCAAATACCTCCATCTGTCTTAGAAAATTGAATGTGTCTTTTTTGATTCCCCATCCTCTTTCTTGATCTAGTAAATCCGCCAGACCATAGATGATAGTATCAATATCTGGACATACGTATAACCCATAAAGCCAATAATTGTCTCCAACGTTAGTTATTACGTTGACTTTGGATTCCTGAGCTACTAATCCTCTGACTAGTTTTACCGAACCTGTTCCACCTGCTAATACTGTAATCATTCCATTTTCACCTGAATCTCTAAAACCATTTACTGTTACTCAATATTACTTTTTCAGAAATCATCGATCTGATTTTGGAGGATAAGTTTATTACTAATTAACTGTCGATTTTATTCGTGTCTAGGACTGTATTTTTAGCAGTTTTGATTGCTGGTTTGTTTGTAATTGGATCAAGCTCTTCTGTTTGGGCAGCACAAATTGATGCTAGAATTAATCCTAATAGCAATGCATCTCCATTCTCTTATAATTTTCAGAAAACTATATTTATTGAATATCCAAATGGCGGAAAAATATTTGATGAACTAAATGAGAAGGAATGGTCAGTTACCGGTTCTGCAGATGCAACAAACCCTGGTGTTCAAGAATTAATTGCAAAACTTAATCAAAAAATTAGATCTGATGGAAGTAATGCACAAATCTCTGATCTAAATGTCTCTTATGATTTTCATCTAAAAGGTAGAGATCTTAGCGCTTCTGTTGATTATAGAGTAATTTTAGAAGGTACTATCAGTGATTATGTGATTACTAAAGATCAAATTCGTACATTAGTTGATATGGGTTGGAGAGGAATAAGTACTGATGACTCTATCGTAATTGACGGTGTAGAAATCAATTTACCGATATCATTGTTAAAAGACAAAGAACCTGCAGTGTATGATATTCTTGCAGGAACTGATGCAGATGTAATATTATCAAAAGGTCTCATCAATGCTGATTATATTTTAGAACAACCAATGACTAATTGGCACTTTTTGTTTGATCCTACTGGAGTCACTGCAGACGCTGCTACATTTGGATTAGATGAGTCCATCTCTGGATTTGTTGTATCTAAATGGACAATGGGCGAAAGTAGTCTTAGAGAAGGAAGACAAGTGGAAAAAGTTTTTGAAGCACCAATATCTGCTGATCAAAATTATGTAGTTAGAAGTGTTCAATCATCTGATCAAGGAAATATTGCTGCAATTGGATTTGGTGCAATAGATGTACTTGATGGTTTGGAAATTATAGGACTTACCCCAACTCCTCCAGAAGGATATCAAACAACTTCTTCTGGTGGATTTCCAGTGACAATAGTTTATGGCATGGCCGGAATGGCTGCAATTGGTGGTATTGCATTTTTCATTTTTAGTAATAGAGCACTAAAGAATCAAACAACCGGTCAACAAGGAATTGACCCAAGTAGACTAGTAAGCTATCAAACAAGTGCTTCTTCTGGTGGTTATCAAACTAATAGGGGTGAAGCACAGCTTGCTGATGCTTCTGATTATGCACAAACTAGAAGTGTATATGAAGACCAAACACAGAGTCCACCCCCATCTCTTCCTAGTAGTAAGGAGGAAGCAGCATGTGGTTGTGCAGCATCTGCAGAAATTGGTTCTGAATGTGACTGTGAAATGCATGGTTCTTGTTTATGTGATGCAACATGCAGATGCAATGCTAGTCTTTGTAAAGAACAAGTTAGCTCAATGAGTTAACATCATTAAAAATTAGAATGTTTTAAAAAAATACACGTGTGTGCTGGGAGTAACCCTCCTTCTGTTTTCACGATATTACGCTTTGCAGCCTACCTGAACTTGGTACAGGATCCTAGAGTTCTGTTTGGCTTTGCTCCATGTGGGACGTCTTTTTCATTCCTTCTCTGGAAATCTCAGGTTTTGCCATCATTGTGCGCCAGGTCGGATTATTTTCTGCTCCGTTGCCAACCATCTCTGGTTATCCATCTCCGGATCACATTTCCTGTATGGAGGGAGGAGTTTCCTCTGCCGTAGCAGTGTATCGTGCTCCAGCTCACACATGTTAGTTGTATTTTTGATTTAATTTGAAGATTGCTTTTCTGGTTTTTTGCCTGTTATAAACAACGTTCCAAATTCACGTTTCCATTTTTTATTACTTTTTAAATCTTTTACATGTCTGGTCTTTGTTTCAAATCCTGCGTTTTTAAAAAATTTTTTCCATTCTTGTTCTGAATGCAAGTGCATCTGAATTTTCATCATATCTGCCCATTTTGCAGTTGCTATGTTGTTCGTATAAAAATCAGTTCCGCAAAAAAATTTCCCACCTGGCTTTAATAACTTGTATATTTTTTCAAGAGCAATCTCTATTGAATCTACATAGTAAAGAGATTCCATTGAAAATATAAAATCAAATTTACCTTGATATTTCAAAGATTCAATATTTTTATGAATGTATTTTTCTTTGGCTGTTTTTTTCTTTGCATTGGCTTGCAAGATCATATTCTTACTTTTGTCTATGCCTATTACTTTTTTACAATGATGTTCTTCTACAATTCTTCTTACCACCCAACCATTACCACATCCAACATCTAGAAAAGAAAATGGTCTGTCAAAAGAAACTGTTTTTAAAAATTGCATTACGTTTTTTCCATGTTCTCTCTCCATTAATTCTACTCTTCCATTTTTAGCCCATTTATCAAAAGTTACTCTTACTGAATCCATTGTTTTGTATTCTTATTTTTTCAATTATACTCTTCGTTTCACTGAGCTTTGATGTGAACGAGTTCTACGTTTTACTTATATTCAAATTTCTGAATGTTATTTTGAAAAGAAATTGCCAGATGAATCATGTCGAAATTGTGGGGGAGCACTGATTGATTATTCTAAATGTTCCAAATGTAATAAAATGATTAAAATGATTTGTGTATCTTGCGGTGTTGGAACTCTGGAGCAATTCCATAGTCTCTGTATATCTTATGATCTTCTCAGAAATAACATATCTATGACCAAAACCATGCCTCTTTTCTGGTAATTATGGCTTGATGCTTTACAAATAAGACAAATTTTACGTATAATTTATTCCCAAGTTTTAAGTAACATGAGATTAGGATTTGATCTCTGTGAAACGAGAAATCATAGTTCTGAGTTTGATTTTATTATTGATAATGCCTGTATACGCCAGTGCTCAAAGCCCTGAACGGATAAGCATTATTGATAATTTTGGTGATTTTGATAAGGGCGAGCCTCTTTTCATTTATGGGCAAGTAGCAACTCTTCTTGATAATTCTTTTTTGATAATGCAAATTATTAATCCTGAAGGAGATTTATGTCAAATTCAGCAACTCGTCCCATTACCTAATGGTGCTTTCATAACTGATGCAATTCCACTAAAAGGTAGAATCTGTGGTTTGACTGGAGAATACGAAGTTAAATTATTTTACGGCGATTATTCAACAACTGCTAATTTTAAAGTAACTGGCAAATCTATGTCTGAGCCAGATTCTGACACTCTAATTAAATCTGCAAAAAATCTACTTTCTAAAAGTATGTCTATCGTTGATAAAAAATTTGATGTTAATTCCACCATTGCCAGTGGAATGAATGATGCGCTTTCATCCAATGATTTATCTGTAATAGAAAAAGCATATGTTGATTTATGGGCTGAATTTTATTCTGACGAATTTCTTTCTGAGATAACTCCTATTTTTAGACCTGCGGTTTCATCTACATTGGATTCTGTTTCACAAATGCTAACTGATGGAGAGATATCATTCGATATCTCAAAATCTATTGATAAAATAATCTTTTCATCTGTTTTCTATTATGAAATTGGCGATAAAACCAAAGCCATTGATCTACTCTCTGATGTATTTGTTGATATTAGAAATACAAATCCTCAAAAAACACCTGCAACAAAAACTCTCACTTTTGATGAACTTGAAGATACTTTGCTAAACTTGATGAAAAAATCTAACACTGTGATGAGTAGACCTGTAAAAGAAGAAATTGGTTTTATCTTTGCTAGGGGCACCGCACCTGTTCATGCACAAGAGATTTCTGATCTAATTGATCTATTATCTAAGGCTAGATATCTTGATGTTGTTTCAAGAAAACAAAGTGACCTGTACAGATTAGTTAAAAATAATTGGGAAGGCGTAAAACTCTCTCTTGAAAATAAGGAAACTGTCGAAGACCTGCTTGTCTCCAATGAGAAGGTAACGCACCTCCATCAGGCAGCAATACTGCTGAAAGAGCTCGAGGATGTAGATCGTTTTATATCTTCAAATTCTGATGAAAACTCTGATCTTGCAAATCTTTTGATGCCTGATTGGAAAGATCTCAAGTCTAAATTAGAATTTGCGTCATCCGTCGATGATATCATTGAATCTGAAATCCAAATTAAACAAATGAAGCAAATCATTGACATCTCCTCAAGAATTACTAAGGCTGTAGAAATATCTCAAACAAGCGGAGTTAATCCAACTCTTGTATCTGATTGGAAATCTCTTTTAGAAAAAGTTAAGAACGCCGAATCTGCTGACGAAATTTTGAATATTGTTTCAGCATTTGATAATTCTATGACTCAATTAAGAGAAAAAAGAAATCCTCTGACTATTTTAAAATTCGAATATCAAACAATGAAACAAAAAGCAGAACTCCAAGCTGATTACAACAATCTATTTCTCATTGACAGTGCACTGAAAATTCTGAACACTGCTGAACAAATGGAATCTGGCAACCCATCTATTATGAGAATTGATAGAATCGAAGTTTTATTGACCTGGGTAAGCGAGCAGGCACCTAAAATAAAATCTGATTTGAATTCATATGATAAAGATGCTTTTAAAATACGTGCAAGTGATATTTTACAGAGAGCAAAATCTATAGAAAATTTAGTAGAGTTGGGATTACGTACACACAAGTTCTTACCTGGATATGTTGCTTTCACAGATTCATTTAATGAAAAAATTGATCAAGTTAGAGATCTTGTTATAAAAAATGATCTTGATGAAGCAGATAAATTAGTCAGAACTTTGTTCAGTGAATGGAATCAGGTTTCAAAAGCATATGCTGATGATCCATATGGTTCAAAAGTTGGTTATAGCGCTGATGAGATAAAACGCATCGATTATCGCAAAAGATTAGATGCTTACTCTAATATGGTATCTAATTTCTATAACAGTGAATTTTCTCTATATGCAAAAGAATATGACAATATGATTTCAGATACATACAACCTTATTGATTATGGAAATTTTGTCGACGCTGAATCTAAAATCTTAGAAATTGGTCAATTTTTAAGTGATCATCTAGTCTTGAGCAATCCTAGCATCATCTATGACATTTCTTATGATCCTGAAAAAAATATTTGGATAATTCAGGGCACTGTTGAAAAAGCTATTTTTGATAGGAGAGCACCACTATACGTCACTGTTTTCAATATGGATGGAAGTACTCATAGTAGCCTGGAATTTACTGATACAAAACATGGTGATTTTTACACTCAGTGGATAACCCCCACAAGTCCTGGCCTTTATGTGGTTATGTTACAATACCAAGATTCCAAGGCAACCCAGATTGTATATGTCAAAGAGTATTTTGAAAATGTCCATACTCCATCTGATTTGAATATGGTAGAACTTGCACGTGATTTTGAAGAATTAAAAACATTCATTGAAAAGTTTGGAGATAAAACAACTGATCGTGATTCTAAGTTCTCTTCTACAATAAATGATATTAAATTAGGTCTGATCAATAAAGACGCAACACAAGTTGATGATAAATTAAATGACTTGAAACGATTAATTGAAAAATATCTTCCAATGCGATCAAGATCTGCTGTTATTGAAGCTCAATATGACAATGATTCTCTTATTGTTTCTGGTGCAGTACAAAAAACAATAGCATTTAGAGAAGACTTGTTTGTTGATGTGTTTGATCAAAGAGGTAATTTGATAGAATCAATAGCATTAAAAGATAATTCCTCAGGATTGTTTAATGAAGTTTTATCGCGTCCATTTGATTCTGGAGTTTATGTGGCTCAACTACAATACCACGATGTAATTGTCACCGATTTTTTTACTGTTAGATAGTTATTTGTTTTTACTTTTCACCAAATTGAATAATTGTCTAACTGCTAATTTTGGATGACGCGTTGCTAATTTTATCATACTTGCTAACCCAAAATCTGCTTTAATAAAATCTAAAAATTCTTCAGGTTTTAATTCCTTGATTATGTCTAATTCTTTATCCCATTCTGCATCTGATAATCTAATCCATCTATCTTGAACTTTTCCTGCAGATTTGATTTTTGCCTGAATGTCATTTCGCCAATTTTCCTCATATGGGTATAGCACCTTTTCATCTGTTTTTCCTGATTTTATTGCATTTGCTGCTATTTTTCCTGCAACTCTCCCAAATTTTATTGCATATCTTATTCCCTCTAATACCAATGGATTGGCCTGACCTGCTGAATCCCCTACAAGCATCAAATTATTGTATACTGTTTTTCTTGATAACCCATCATTTGGAATTAATCCATAGTGAAATTCAATTGGTGTAATTTTTCCCAATTTGCTGATTGGACCGATTTTGGAATCCATCAACTCTTTTAATCTCTCTGTAGGGTCTACTGGTGATTCTGGTTTTCCAATCCCAACTCCTATTCTTACGATATTTTTTCCTACAGGAAAAATCCATGCATATCCTGCTGGAGAATATTTCTGACCCACCATAAGCCACCATGTTTCTTGATCTACATTTTCAGCTTCTACTTCATATTCTGCACCCGCTCCAAATCTTTTCCACTGTGTTACAAATCCCATGGCTTTAGAAACCGTTGAAGAAAATCCACTTGCATCAACAACAACTTTGGAATGAAATATTACCTCTTCTTGATTACTTGTTCCGCTTACTCCTATGATGTCTCCTTCTTTATTTTTTATTACATCTTTGATGTTGGTTTTGAGAAAAATATCTGTCCCTTCATTTTTTGCCTGCTCTGCTAACCATCGATATGTTTTTCTTACATCCAAAACCGCCGCTTGTGGAATTGTATCACTAATTGTAACTTCATTATTTGGTGAACAAAATGAGTAATTTTTAATCGGGTTATAACAGTCATCTGGAATGCCGAATTCTTTTATATTTTGTATCCATGTCACCCCACTGGTTCTAACTGACTGTGCAATTGTTTCCTCTCTTTCTAAAAGTGCAACTTTAATTCCATTTTTTGATGCTTCATATGCTACTGAAGAACCTGCTGGACCTCCTCCAACTATCACTAAATCATATTGATATTCTATTGTCAACTTTTTTACTTTGTTGATCCTAGGATATAATTTTGAGGTATGATTTTATGTCTGATTCACAGATTATTTTTTTAAAACTGGAGTTCCAGTACCATCGTTTTCTCTTTCTGAATCAAATGTATTCATATGTGCTAGATCTCGGTGCATGAAGCTATGGGTTTCCCCCATCTTTTTTCTACAAAATTTTCCATGTATTGTTTCTTGTATCTTTAATGTATCTTCATTTTCATGAAATAAGCGCTTTCCGCAATCTGGACACGTTACTTCAGGCATGAAAGTAATCTATATCAAATCTATTTAGATGTTTCAGAAATGCCTCTGAAAATTTATTTTATTACCTTGTTTTTTAAACAGAAACTTTAGATGTTTAATTCATTTATGTTTGTTTAATGGCAGACTCTGATATTGCTTCTTTTGTACTCTGGTCTGTAATCACTGTAATGATTATGGGGATTACTGGTTTTAGCTACAAGTTTTACACCCGGAGAAGAAAAAATGAGATTACTTCCTCTTGAAAAAATGTTTGTTTTACTTTTGATTATTTCGCACAAAGAAATATTCAATTTCTGAATCTCTTAGGATATCTCAATTACTTGCTGTTATATTACTTCAAAAAGAGTTATCCTTCTGAAGCTGTTTTTCCACCATCTACATTGAGGATGGCGCCTGTAATCCAATTTGCTTCATCTGATGCTAAGAACAGCACTGCGTTTGCAACATCTACTGGTTCACCAATTCTTGCGAGCGGTAATCTTTCTTCCAAAACTTTTCTTGCTTGAGGATCATCAAGATATGGCTTTATCATACCTGAATTGATAATTCCTGGATTTACACCATTGCATCTGATGTTTCTTCTTGCATATTCTACTGCAATTGATTTTGTGAACATTGTTATTGCTGCTTTTGTTGCAGAGTATGCTGCTAAATGAACTCTTGGTATCGCTCTTTCACTTGAGATTGAACCAATATTTACAATGACTCCTTTTTTAACATCTGACATTTTATTTAGCACAGCTTTTGTCATATGAAACACTCCAAACAAATTGATATCAATTAATTTTTTAATTTCAGAATCTGCCATTTCATGAAAGTGAACTGGATCATTGATTGCCCCTGCATTATTTACTAAAATATCTATTTTTCCATATGTATTCATAATTTGATTAACCGTTTGCATTACTTGGGATTCGTTAGTTAAATCACATGACATTGATGCCGTAGAATTTTCATTTCCTATCTCTTTTCTGGCTTTTTCTAATCCTTCTAGTTTTCTTGCAATGAGGATTACTTTGGCTCCTTCTTCTACGAATCTCTTTGCAACACCCTTGCCAATATCACTTGAGGCACCAGTGACTATTGCAACTTTGTCTTTTAATCGCATATTGTAATTTTATTGGTGTAACTTATAGAATTTTTGGTAAATCTTAGTCACGATTATTAGTATATGTTAAGATTTGTTTGCTTTTTTGATGTATGCCAAAATCCCTGTATAGTCAATATCTCCAAACCCTTTTTTCAATGCCTCATTGTATACCTCCTCAGCTTTTTTGATCATTGGTAGTTTGATTCCAAATGATTTCGCAGTATCTGTAATGGTGCTAATGTCTTTTTTCAGATTTGCAAGAGTAAATGTTGCATCAAATTCATCTTGTATCATCTTGTATGCTTTATTCTCGCTCATTCCAGTTTTGAAATAAGTTGAATTCAAAATATCAAGAAATATTTTTGGATCTATATTTGCACTTCTTACTAATGTAATTCCCTCAGAGAGTGCAAGTGCAAGCATTGTGATTTGAAGATTCATTGAAAGTTTGACCAAGTGGGCTGTCCCACTTCCCTCCAAAAAAAATATCTTGTTTGCTATTTTTTCAAAAACATTTTTGAGACCATCAAATGTTTTTTTATCTCCAGATGCTATTAGTACCAACTCTCCAGTAATTGCCACATTTGGCCCTCCCATAACTGGTATATCTAATTTAATTATTTTATGATCTAGAAATTTTTTTGAAATCTTTTTTGATTCTATCGGATTTATGGTGCTCATATCTGCAACTATTAGTCCTTCATGTCTTCCTTCGATAATTCCATTTTTTCCAAATGATACTTTTTTTACAGCATTTGCATCTTTTACCACTATGATTACTAATTCTGAATTTTTAGCTACATTTTTTGGGGAATCTGCAACTTTTGCACCGTTCTTTTTCAATTCATTGGTTTTTTCTTTTGTTCTATTGTATACTGTCAAATCAAAACCTGATTTTAATAAATTCAAACCTACTGCATTTCCAAGTATTCCTGTTCCTATGATTCCAATTTTTGTCATCTGTCTTTTCTTCTGGGTTTGTATTTTTTTAACGTCGTTCTTCATTTTTTATCTCCCATTGTCCATCACCGAATCTTGATGCCTCAAATTCTAACTGCCCTATCGTCTTTTCATCTTTTCTAACTTTTGCATAATCAAATTTTTTCATTCGAAATAACTTTTCTTTTGGCTTGTATCCTCCTTCGATTATTTTTATCTTGAATTTTTTACTTGCCTTGTTGATCATTTTTCTTGCAATCTTCACATCTCCAACCCATGAAAACATTTCAAAATCTCCAAAATTTTTCGTAGTTATTGTGTATCCATATAGTCTTGCCTCAAATTTAGACCCTTGATTCTTGGATTGCTCATTTAGCCATGTGATTATTTCTTCACCATGTCCTTTTTCCACACCGAATGTCTCTGAATCTTTCATCTGTGAAAAATGATTATTTTAAAGCATAATAATCATTTTCAAATCTTTGTTAAACTAAAATATAGATTATTCAACCAAACTTTATGATTACAATTGATTGTAGAGATGTGGCATCTGTAAAGAGCGAATTGGTTGTTTATGTGTCGGATCAAGTTGCTGCAATACCTACTCTGAAGATTAATGAGTTTATGCTGTCTACGTTAGATGATCAAATTATTGATAAAAATATGGTAATAACTGCAATCAAAGAGTTCCTAGAGTCAATTGGTGAGGAGCGAAATTTCGCTGTGATTTCTAACAATAATGGTATATCTATTAAATCCATTTCAGGAAAAATTATTGAACGTGATCCCATCCCGTCATCTGACATATTTTCATGTACTCATTGTGGATTTGTCACTAGATATGAGATAGAACTTCAAAATCATATGAAGATACACTATTTGTAATTTTCTTATCTATTGCATATGTCTTTTTAATTTTTGAAATACTGCAAGTCATCTAGTCAAAATTAATAATTTTGAAATGATATTATCTGATCTTTTTTCGGATGACGATTTTCAACAGGATCTTTATAAGTTCTAAATATGATACACACCTATGGTAAAATTATCTAAAAATAACATTACAAAGGTTTACTGCACTAGATGTGACCTGATATTTGATTCTAGAAAAATATTTGAGAAACATCTAGTCCAGCACTCATCTAATATTATGTGCGAGATCTGCCCAATTGACACTGTAATTTCAAAATTTATAAATCTCTTTAAGCGAAAATCGTCAAATCATTTGGAATAAGTTTTTAAACAATTTTTCAAGACTGGTGAATAAAAAAAGACTCGACAGTCACCATCATGTCTATAGTCATCCTAAGTGCAATTATTGTGTGTACATTGTCTTTTATCTAACCTGTAATTTTGATGTGTATGCTCATGGCACTGTTTCTACTATGCTGACCTAGCGTACAATCATGCTCTGTTTTTAAACAAGTATTGAGTTTAATGATTTAGCATGATTCAGCATATACAACTTGTATTTTCAAATAAATTGTACATTATTTTGTCATCTGTTATTTTTTCATTCATGTTAATCGGGTTGTTAGTTATCTCAGAATATCTTTTCTTTGTTCCGTACATCATTGGTCATATTCCACAAGGTACAGAACTTGGATTGGTATTGATTGTGATTCTCTCTATATTGTCTGCTTTGGTAATTCCTATGAATATTTACAGAATTGACATTTTAAAAAAATCCAAAGGAAAAATGAGTGGTAGTGTTTTTAGTTCATTTATTGGGTCTGTTGCTGGTGCTTGCAGTTGTGGACCTATAGGATTTGCAGTGGTCTCTACATTTGGTTCTGTAGGTGCAACTACTCTTTCGTTTCTAACAAATTTCGAACTTCCAATACGAATTGGAGCAATTGGATTGTTGGCTTTTACATATTATACCACCGTAAAATCACTTAAAATTGAATGCCGTATCACCTAATGATTACTAGATAATTATCTGATAATCTCGGCCTTGATGTGCGATGAGGTAATCTAAAAAATGATAATTTGTATAAAACATACACTAAAAGGGCAAATTTTTGAAACCTTGGAATCTATGTTACAGTGAAATCAATAAGATACATGTCCATTATGTACATCCCAGTTAGACCCGGTAGAAGAAATGCCGAATATGATGAATTAGACGATACTGAATAATTACGACCTTATTTTATATGTAAAAATGAGTTTTCAGGAACGGTTAGATTCAAAAACCTCTTTGGCTGAATAATTTTTGCAAGTATCTCTAATCCTGTGATAGTTCTAATGCTTGGTTTGCTGAAATAAGAATTTGCATCTACTGCAAAGACTTTTTTATTTTTTACAGCCCTCAACATATTCCATGCTATATCGTCTTTCAATATCTTATCATATTCTGATACTGTACGAAATGTGTCAAAACCACATGGCATCATGATGATAATATCTGGTTCTGAATCTGTGATCTCTGCAATGCTTAATTTTCTAGAGTGTTCTCCAATCTCGCTAATCATATTTTCTCCTCCTGCTTCTTTGATCATTTCAGGCACCCAATGACCTGCTGTAAAAAATGGATCAATCCATTCTATGGCGAGAACCTTTAGTTTTGTCTCTTGTTTATGATTTTTTATATACCTGATTCTTTTTTTAAGAGATTCTGTAATTTTTTCTGCCTTGTCTTCCTTTTTAATAATTTTTCCAATTTTGTTTACCGACTCTATTATTTCTTGTAAATTATGTGGATCCATGGAATGAATAATTGGCTTTTTTTGTAAAATCTGAATTGCTTTGTTAACTTGGTTGATGTGTGCTGCACATGCCTCACATGTTTCTTGAGATATTATGAGATCTGGATTTGCTTCTAAAATATTTTTTTCATGTAATGTAAAAATTTCTTTTCCGTCATTTAATAATTGACAAATTTTTGTATTAATTTCTTTACTGGATAATTTATCTGAATTAATTACAGAATTAATTACTCGTGGTTTTGTTTTTGCATTTTCAGGATATTTACATTCATGTGTTACTCCATACAACATGTCTTCTACTCCAAATTCATATAACAATTCTGTAGCACTGGGTAAAAAAGAGACTATTCTCTTTATTGACATGTTTTATGTTTGGATTTGTTCTTTAAACATCATACGTTAAGTAATGGTCAATTCTGCTGATTAGGCAACTTAATAGGAACATTTTAGGCATAAATTTTACTGTCTACTAATTCACAAGATATTCGAAGAGCAATCTTGGCAAAATGGCATGAGAATTTGTCAAAATATGGTAATTTATTTTCGTCTGATTCTATTAGTGGTTCTAGCCCACCATCTGTGTTTGTAGGCTCATACAATTATCCAAAGGTGTTTGTCGGACCAATGGTTCCTCCGATACATGGTGATACAAGTTTACTTGACAGTCCTGAAAGGTGGTCAGGTAAATCTCTTGAAGAAATTGTTAATTTTAGGTTAAATCTAATCCGTGGTATTCAAAAGGTTTCAATACATCAAACAGAGGGACGCTACATAGAAAATTTACAAGAGATTACAATGTCTTCAAAACCTGCAGACTCTGATTTACAATTTACTAAAACTACATCTACAAGTGTTTCACTTGATGGGGAAAGTGCACCATTTGGACCAATCGGTGAAATCAAATCTGCAAAATTTTATGGTACATCTGCAACAAAATCAATTGAAAAAACTTTCTATGACAAAGATCTAAATGCTCAAGATGCTGTTTTACACCTTTATAATTCTGGCATAGATATTTCGAAAATTCAAAAATGTTTTAGCATTGGAATGCTTGGAAAAAAAAGAAAACTGGTTCCTACAAAATGGAGCATAACTGCAACTGACGATATTATCTCAAAATCCCTTACTGAAGAAATTTTGAATTATACTTTGATTGATTCGTATAAAGTTTTTACATATGAACATCTTGGAAACTTATTCTCTGTAGTTTTATTTCCACACAGATGGATTTATGAAATGATTGAAGCATGGTATTCTGATGGTATTTTAGGATTTGGTTCTGATTTTGAGGATGCACGCGGAATCAATCATCCTCCAGCAATAGCTGGTGCATATTTTGCAGCTAAATTAGGTGTAACTGAGTATCTAGTGAAAAATAAACTTCAATCTGGCGTGATAATCTTACGGGAAATTAGACCCGAATACGCAATTCCTGTGGGTGTTTGGCAGGTAAGAGAAGGCATTCGTTCAGCCATGAGACAAACACCCATAATTAGTGAAACTTTTGATGATGCTATTACTTTGGCATCAAAGAAAATGAGTATTAGTAAACCTGAATGGCTTTCCAAAGGAAATATTATGAAATTAATTCGTCAGAAAACCATTGCCGATTTTTTCTAATTTATTGTCTACAATTTGTTTGTGGCTAAATTTATTGTACAATAGTTATTTTAGATCATTACATCCTGTTTCTAAAGTATATTTTATTGCCAAAACCACTCATGGATACGCTCAGATGTATAAAATGTAGTAAAATTATTCCAAAAACTACTAACTATACAATAGTCGTATTTTTGGTCAAAGACAAACTATCTGATCCATATTATGCACATTTTTGTTGCCCTGAGAAATTTTCTATGATTTGTTGATGTAATCTTGATCTATTTATTGACCACTTTTTAATTCAATTACAATGCAAAATAAGAATCTGATAATTGGTATTGCTATTATTGCCAGTCCGATTATTTTTGCGCTAGTTGCATTTCCCAATAGTTTTAGTTTAAGTTGGAATCAAGGAAGAGGTGGATTTCTTTTTGCGCTTGCGTTTATTATTGCTGAATTAATTGGTCTTAAAATTATAATTTCTAAAAAAAGATTGATTGCTGCAATTCCATTGGCTATTGTAGTAATTGGATATCTTATTGGATTGGAATATGGTCTGAGAGATTATCTTATAGCATCTGCTGAGCAATTTAATGTACAACTAATCTATTCTTGGACATGGATGTGGGACTTTATTGTGATGGGTTTTTTTGTAATTGTCACACTTAGTATATTTTTTGGTAAACGGTGGATAAGAATTGCACCTGCGGGAGCAATATTTCTTGGTGGCAGTGCAATCATTCTTTCACTGGATGCATTTTTCCCATATGATTCTCTTGGTCCATTACAATATGTTGTACCTTATTTGGTGCAAACAAATGTGTGGTTAGTCAATGTGCTTGATCTTGGAACTGCTACTGCACGTGACAATATCATGTTCCTAAGGGGTGATTTTGGACCCATGGTACTTCAGGTATTTTGGCCGTCTGCAGGTGTGCACAGTATAATCATCTATTCTTTAGTTATGGGTGCATTTCTATTAAAAATGAATATTCCTAGAAATAGAAAAGCGATTTACTTTGGATTGGGAATTGCAGGTACTATCGGTGTTAATATGATTAGAATATTTTCTTTATCTTGGTATGCTCTTAAAGTCACTACTGATGCAAAGCAATGGGAAGAATTTCATTCTGTAGCAGGTGAGATTATGTTTTTGCCGTGGCTGTTTGTCTTTTTATTTATAGTAATTCTGATAGAAACAAAGAGGCTAAAAAAATTAGAGTCTGAAGGAAAATCTCTTCCTAAAAATAACTAGTAATATCGCTTTGACCGCGAATTTCTGAAAGTTCTGAGACTTTTACTCCTAATCGTCTAACTGAGTTTTTTTGGTCTTCTAATGCTTCTTTTAATAACTGGTCTGCATTTTTTTGCAATTCTTCTAGACTTGATGTAGGATTTTTTAACATTCTTGATTTTGTTTTGTTTGTTAAATCCGATTGAATGAATTGTATCCCTATTGATTTGAATCGTCTGTTATTTTTTTGAATTACTTCATGTAGTTCTTTACATAGTTCTCTAAGATTCTCTGCCAAAAAATCATAATCTTTTGAATCTTTTTTTAAAGTACTAAGTTTGCTATATTGGATGCTTGCTTCTCTTTCTTTTACTGGTTCATTATCAATTCCTCTAACTGCATTGAATATGTAAGTCCCATGTTTTCTCCCAAATTCTTTATTCAAAGTAAACACATCTAATTTTTTAAGTTCTTTAATTGTTTCAAGATTCATCTGGATGAATTGCTCTTCTGTTTTTTTTCCAATACCTGGTATTGCTCGGATCTTTAATTTTTCTAAAAACTCTTCAACTTTTTCTGGTGATACCACCGTTAATCCATCTGGTTTTCTAAAATCTGATGCGATTTTTGCAATCAATTTATTTGATGAAACTCCTATGGAACAACCAAGTTTCACTTTATCTCTGATAGAGTTTTTAATTTGTTGTGCCAAATGACTTGCCTTGTCAAAATTTCCCTCCACTCTATCTGTGACATCTAAATACGCTTCATCTTTTCCTACATATTCAAAAATATCTGCACTTTCTTTTATGATGCTCATTGCTTTCTCAGAAATTTCCAAATAATAATCAAAATCAACTGGGAGAAAAACGGCATCTTTTTTTTCCTCTAGTCTTTTTTTTGCAAAACTAATTGGCATTCCTGATTTCACCCCAAATTCTCTGGCTATGTAATTTGCAGTTGCAATTGCTCCACTGTCTCCCCCTCTATCTGAAAAAACACAAACACATACTGGTTTTGATTTTAGATCTGGAATCCGTATCTCCTCACACTGAGCAAAGAAATAATCAAAATCTACGTGGAAAACTACTCTAGCTCCCAATACTTTGAATCCCCTCCTTGATTATTACTATATTGTGTATTCATCTAAATATTGAGTATTTTTAACAATAACGTGGTTTATCCTGTATCTTCTGATGATAACGGCATCAACATAAAGCCAGAATTAATGGAAAAAGAAAAACTATACCATTATGTGTTTAAGAACAAAGTTATTCTGGTGTTCAAAGATTCACAAGATTTCCTAAATTGTTATGAAATTGAAGAAGAAGATCTAGTAAATCAGGTAAAGAACAGCAAAAATGATGATGAAGTTGAAAAAATCTTTGAAGAATACATCAAACGTGAGGACCTCAAAAATTAAATAAAAGCCAAAGAAGATTTTGTTGTTAAAGGAATAATAAATTGAGCGACCCCAAAAAATCTAAAGACGCAGAAGACATTTTATCTGAATTTCATGATGCCGATGTATCATCAGAACCACAATTATCCCCACCTGAATCAGAACCACAATTATCCCCACCTGCTAGTGATCACTCAACTGAAACTAAATCTGATCTTGAAGACCGCGATGTGATTTTTGTTGGTACTAAACCGATATTGACATATGTTGCAGCTACTTTAACACAACTTTCAACAAGACACACTGTTACAATTAAGGCCAGGGGTCAAAGAATTACTCAGGCAGTTGACGTATCTCAAATGATTGTTAAAAGAATGAATACTGTTGGGTATGTTGTCAGTGATGTTAGAATTTTATCTGATTCACTTACATCTCAAGATGGTAAACTACGTAATGTCTCTACAATAGAAATTGATATTACAAAAAACTAAAACCATTAGAAATTTAATTCTCATCTCTGTATGTATTTTTACTATTGGGACAATTCTTGGATTTACAGTATACTCTTGTGTGATACAACACATTGCAATTATGGCTGATTTAAAATCATATGAAAAATCACTTGATCCGGAATTTTGCGACGTTTTAGTTGAAAAAATTAATTTATTTGATGCTAATTGTAAACCAGAAATTGAAATTTTAGATTGCGGTTAACTGGTATTTACGTGAATAATATTTCAAAACATACTTGCATGAAATTAAATCGATCATCAAAATTTTATAATCCTATTTTTATTGATCTGTAGTTATAAAACAAATATGGTAATTTGATACTTTTTTTTATCTGTAAATAGAATCTTTTAACTGCCGTGAATCTTCATCTGTATCTTTAATTGATTGTTCTGCTTTTGCTGCCTCTTTTTGTAAAAGTGGAATGTCGCAAGATGTACCATGAATTAACTGTGACATTCCCAAGCATAACTCTGCACTTGATCTAAAATCTGGACCAGTACCATCTGAATGAAAAAGAATTACAATTACATCTTGGTTTGTCATGCTTCCTTCATTAAGTAGCATTCCTGGTATTCCTGGAATTGTTCCGTATTCTAGAACTTTTAATCCTGATTCTTTTAATTTCATTCTTGCAGAATCTGTGTTTCCCACTGCAACTATTCCTTCAAGACCATCTAGGGATTTTACTGCCATGCTACTTACAATTAGTTCTATTTTTTGTTTTTTTGCCCAACTGAGCATTGTCTTTGCAACAATTCTATGTAATGATTCATGAAGAGTAAGGTAAGACAAAAAAACTGAAACTTTAAGATCATCGTTTACAAAAATTCGTGTTGGATAATTTGGTTTACCCTCTTTAATCAAACTGATTGGTGGGAAACTATCTGAATCAATTATTCCTGCTAAACTAAATTGCGATGTTTGTATCATTGATTCTGTTGCAATCGCACTGGTAAATCCAACTGAAGGAAATCCGTCTATGAGATACCCTCCTTCTAAATTGATGGGTCTCAATTCTTTGATTCTTATTCTAGAATACAATGTGTTGGATTGAATTCTATTGAATAATAGTTTTTACCTGGTTTGATTACTTTTTTAGTTTTGAAATTAGTGCTGCATAAATAAATGGTAAAATTGTTGTAACTTCTGCGTGAAGAGTTGCTTGTCTGGCTTGCTGTGTAACTTTTCCCCATGAAATTGCCTCTCTTACTAATGCACCGCTTAAACTACCGTCAAATTCCTGCGCTGTTGTAATGTAAAATGCATAATCCAACCCTTCTCTATATTGATTCCACCACAATGTATGGTGCTTTGAAATTCCACCTCCAATCATTAATGCCCCTGATTTTTTTGCTTTGAATATTAATCCTGACAACAAATCTGCATCTGCCGCTAGATTTAATTTAAAATCATTGTGTCTTTGTATGAATAACCATATTTGACTTCCCACCGCACCATCCATAATTCCAGGTACTACAACATCGATTTTATTTTTGTAAGCCCAATAAAGAAAAGAATTCTCTCCTAGGTGTTTTCCAATCATCTTGCAAATTTCTGCAGTAGACATTTCTTTTACTCCATTTTTGTATTCTTCTTCTAAGAATGACTGCATTTTTTCTTCAATGAGTGGACCATAACTTTCCATTGGTACTAAAATATTTCCTAATCTGTGAATGTGTTGATCTGCAAGTTCTACATCATCCATCGTAAATGAACCTTCTTTGTAATTTGAAAAATGCCGTGCAATATCGTGATCCAGAGCACCACAAGTTGTAATTGCAACATCAAACCACTTGTATTTTATCATGTCTTTGATAATTCCGCGTAATCCTGTTGATACAATTGCACCTACAAATGAAATGAACTTTAGACATTCTTGATCTGAAATCATTGTGGTTAAAATGTCCAGCCCATCTGAAAGATTAACTGATTCAAATCCACCTGACTGAGACAACTCATCAAAAATTTTTTCTATAGATGTGTTTGAATCTATTTCAATATCTTTTACAGGACGACCTGGTTTTATCATGTTGTAATTTCTTGGTGACAAGTATAAAATTCTGCCTTAGTCATATTGTGATTCATAATACTTTAAGAAAACTTGATAAAGTTTTAAAATGATTTTATATGTCAATTTTAGGCACGATTTTGTAATTTTCTAAATCGCTCAGAACTTTTTGAGTCGATATATCTCAATCACTGTAACATGATTTAAAAATAACAAAAAAACTATTTTGTTATTGAAGTATTCAATTGTAATACTAAGTTTTTTAACCTTATTTGTATTTCTGACTCCAAATCTTATCTTTGCCGAAGAGCAAGTACCAATAGGAGTTCATCTAGTTGAATCTAACCCATATTATTTCTCTGAGGGAGGACTAGGTATTGAAATACTGAAATATTTTGATAGACCGCTGAATCCTTATCTTGTACATGGAAAAACTACTGACGAATCCTCTATTGAAGAAATATACCAAGCTTATACTGAACAATCAAAAAACTATCAACAAAAAGTAATCGTGGATGACAATAATCGTGCAATGGCATTCACTGTGGATTTTTCTAACGCTGATATTAAAACAAAACAAACTTACAATACTTTTTCAAAATTCACACATATTGACAAGAATATTCACACTCCAATTCCATACAATTATGACAATATATCATATGGATTGGAACTTGAATCACTTCCAAGTGAAGACAAAAAATCATTCTACGAAAATCTAGTTAAACTTTCAATTAATCCCGGAAAAAAACCAGAACCATTTGACATTGACATTAAAATTTTAACTGGTGATGGCTCCATACTACAACTCTGGCAATATCAGAAATGTGTAATCAATTCGTATACTCCATATCTGGATGAAAATCTATTCAAAGTCAAATTTGATGGCTCTTTATCTTCTGAAATAAGAGACAAAACTGCTTTTAGATGTGCTGGTTTCACACAAGATTTTATTCTTAAAGAACAAATTAGAAAATCAGACTCACTCACTATCCCAATATTACCAAGTAAGGAAAACAGGGCAGATAGGATACTAGCACAGTTTTCTGGAGGGGAATTTCAAAATGTCACATCCTTTGACTCTTTCTCAAAGTTTGTCCCAATCTCAAAAGATCCAAACTTTCCAATTTCAATTCCAGGAAATGTTATTGGAGAAAAACCACGATTTGCACTAGAGGCAAATCCGACAAAAGACAAACAACCTTACTATAAACAAATTAGTCGATATATCAATCCTGGAAAAACACCAGAGCCATTTGATGCAACAATTTATCTGATAACTGGAGCAAACAATGTACTGCAGACCTGGAAATACACAGATTGCACAGCTTACAACTATGCCACATTTTTTACAGATAATAATCTGGTTTACAAATTTATACAAAAAGCAGGTTCTGAGATAAGAGAAAAAACATTTTTTGAATGCAGTGGTTTATTGTTTAATCCAGATGTGAATCTCAAAGAATTAAAGACCGGTTCTGCTTATATTCCTGATGATTCATCACGTGCTATGGTTTTTTCGGTTCATTTTGAAGGTGCAGATATTGTGCCAGCAAAGACAATCACATCGTTTTCAAAATTTGGACCAGTCACTCATGAAGAAATGCAATTGATGATTCCAAATGCACCATTTGGTGATGAGCCAAAATTCTATTTAGATTCTCTTCCTGGCAAGGACAATCAATGGTATTATCAGTTAATGAGTAAATACATCAATGCAGGAAAAATACCTGAACCATTTGAGGTGACTATATCTGTAATGACTGGTGATGCAACCACACTTCAAAACTGGAAATACTCTCATTGCCAAGTGTTGTCGTACAAAACATTTTATTCTGATACATTGATTCTAAGAACATTCACTGACACATCCCATCCTGAATATCGTGACAGGACAATATTCCAATGTACTGGTTTGTCATTTGACGGAACTTCTTTTGTTGCAGAAAAAACACCTGAAAAATCACTTTATTCTGTAGATTTTATTCCATCTAGTGATTCTAGAATTAAAAATATTGTCACTACATTTTCAGAAGGTGATTTTACAGAACCACTGAAAATTTACACTATTGGTAAATTTACACCAAAAGTTGATCAGAGAAGTGAGACCAGCGTGCAATTAGTCAAGTTTAGCACGACAATAATATCTGATACCGAATCCGGTTCACAATCTGCATCCACAATGAAAAAACCTCCTCCTGATTACTGTGCCCCTGGAGAATCTCCGCCAGGATGCAAACCATGTCCTCCAAATAATCCTCATTGTCCAGATACGCCACCAGTAGATCCAGAAGAACCCCCAGTAGAATGTGAAGATTCAGATTGTATAACTGAACCACCCATAGCCCCAGAAGAACCAGGTGTTCCAGGTTCATCTTCTATTGTGCTTGTTTCAAAACCATATCTCTCTACAACGCAAAGAAATGACTACGTCAAATCAACTGAATTTACAATAACTTCACTGCCAAGCAAAGACAAGATGCCATACTATGATCTTGTCGTCAGTAAATTCATCAATCCTGGTGCTAAACCACAACCATTTGATGTCACATTTGATTATGTGAGCGGTGATGGCACTGTATTGCAGTCTTGGAATTATGCTGACTGTGATCTCAAAAATTTTGATTTGAAATCTGCAGATAGCATACTTTCTTTTTCACTTAGTGGAAGAAAAGGTATATCTGATATTGTTGATGTTTCAACATTTCAATGCAACGGGTTTTCTGTAAATCTTGATCAACGTAAATCAAACATTCCACAAGATATTGTGACAGTCCCATCTCTGTATGACATGGCGACGCTAAACATCGTTAGCTTGTATGGTGGTGAGATTAAAAATGAGAGAACTAGCGCCCTGGTACAAGAAGTTGAATCTCGTAGTAGTTCAAATATATCTTTAGGTGGGTTGCCAAATGCTCAGCACAAAGACGCATATGATTTCATAAGCAGATACTTGAATCCTGGAAAAACCCCTGATCTAATTGATGTGAGAATTGATACTGTAACTGGTGATGGAACTATTTTGTATTCTACCGTTTATGCAGATTGCAATGTTGATGATTCGGCACTTTATTACAATGACGGCATGGTAATAATTCGCTATGTTCCAGGATTAAAGCCAGAAATTCGTGGACATTCGATTCTGGATTGTGCTGGAGAATCTTTCAAGACATCTCCACAGAAAGATCCACTGTTTTATCCTACTGGAAATCTTAAAAAAATCTCACCACTGATTCAAAGAGCAGTTGGTATCCCATCTGAAGGTGTAGTGTGCACTGAAGGACACGACCTAATGATTAGACCTCCAAAAAATGTCTCACTCTGTGTAAAAACTGAACATGTATCAGAATTCGAACAAAGGGGTTGGACAAATCCTTCGGAAAGAGAGAAGAGAAACTTGAGTGATGTGATGCAAACTATTCTTCCAACAAATGATGAGCGAGCTACTTCATTTACTATTACTTTTGAGGGAACTGATATTACACCAGCACAAATTGTTGAAACGTTTTCAAAATTTGTGCCAATTGCGAATGAAAACTCTGCTGTGCTACAACCTTCAACCCCCCTTGATTCTTCTGCAAAGGCATTCTATCTTGAATCCCTTCCAAGCAAAGACAAGTCCTGGTACTATGAACTTGCAAGTAGATATGTTAACGCTGGGGTAAAACCTGAATTATTTAATGTCATGATAGAGGTAAATGATGGAAAGGGAGATGTTTTGCAGACTTGGAAATATAGGGAATGTGAAATTGATAATTTTGTAACTTATTATGATGATTCGTTATTCACATACAAAATGCACCAAAAATGGCAATCCGAATTTAAAGACAAGTCAATTTTTAGCTGTGCCGGATTAACAATCAACTCATAAAATTAGTGTCGCTCTATTTTCTGAAAGTAATTTGCATATCATGCATAAAATAAAGTTCTTATCTTCCAAATTTACAGTCTTTACTGGGTTTTAGAATTGTTTGGTAAAAAAGGACTGGCGTTTGAGAAATTAAAAATCTCAAATTCAAAAATTGCATCAGATAAATTTTCTACAATTACACTAAATCTAAAAAATAATGAAGAAAAATTTGATAGTATCACAGTAACTACAAAGACTGATGATCTAAATAATCAATATTTGAAAATAGATAAACCGTTACTTCAACTCCCGTCTCTTGATTTTCCTAATAGAAATACCGGTGATCATACAATAACTATAACCCCATTTCATATCCCTCTCAATAAAATGACATTTAAGATAACAGTGGAAGTGTTTGCAAACAATAAACCAAAATCAGTCTTACGAAAAGAGTTTGATCTCAACGTACTAAAAAAAACTTGAAAATAAAAAAAGCGTGATAAATCCAATTTCTTCTTATATCGTAATCTTTATGTTGATTCCATTCTTGAAAAAGATTGAACATGCACACTAAATCAATGCTTTTTGCAATGGCTCTATTTTTGGCTGTATCATCAATTTATTCTGTTTCTGCGCAAAGTGATGTTGAAAATATACTGAGCACAAAAATTAGTAAGGACAGGATTCTTGCTCTTGACAACATTTTGAATCCCACCATTTCTGCAACATTGACTGGTCTTTCACTCACTGGTGGAACATTTCTAGTAAACCTGGTACGAAATAACAATGAAACCATTACAACCCGTATTCAACTGGCAAGAAAATCTTTCATCAAGGCTTTCTTTATGTTTCTAATTTGTACTCTTTCTCTATTTGTCTTTGATTTTATTGAAATATTGGATCAACCTGAGATTATAAAATACACCCTTATTGATGTAATTGTAACATACGCGTTCTTTGGACTTGGTTCTGCATATCTTGTAAATGCGGCAAAACAGCTATATTCTACATATGGAAGAAATTGATCTAAATCAAATTATTATCTATCTTGAAAATTCTTTTTATTAGTAATCTTTTATTTATAATGGTATAATT
>CALKVM010000008.1:0-39040 GCA_938049695.1 uncultured Candidatus Nitrosoarchaeum sp.
TTGTGTTTTGCAATACCAGAATGTGATAATATCATAAACCCACTTCAATTTGGAAAAAAGAGAATCTAATGCAAGAAAACGACATAAAATTTCTAGAAGATTCTTTCAAGAAATACTATTTTGAGCATTTTGATCTTATCCGTGTACCAAACAGAACTTCTGAGCGAGAATTTGGATTTCAAAAATTCAATTCTGGTATGACACGACACATTTCAATTAAAGATGACAAAGAATTGCATCTTTTATTGATGAAAAACATCCCATCTGATGTCTATTGCTCTAATGCATGTTACTCTTTTCCAAATTTACCCATGAATGAAAAAGATTGGAAAGATGCAGATCTAATTTTTGATATTGATGCCAAAGATCTAAATTTAGAATGCAGAAAAAACCATACAGTTTCTAAATGCAATGAATGCAATGAAATATCCACTAATAGTAATAATTGTAGTAAGTGTAATTCTATAAAATTAGAAAAAAAATCTCTTCCATGTAAAAATTGCATCGATGCCTCTAAAAATGAAGTATACAAATTAGCAAAAATTCTAACTGAAGACTTGGATGTTTCACAAAATGATATTCATGTTTATTTCTCTGGCAATGAAGGTTTTCATGTATATGTGTATAATTCACAATTTCAACAACTAGGTTCAAGGGAAAGATCAGATTTAACAGATTACATAATGTTTAATGGAGTAATTCCCGAAACTTTTGGAATGAAAAAATTCAAATCAAATCGTTTATCATTTCCAGATTTTGAAGAAAAAGGATGGAGAGGAAGATTTTCAAAAGAAATGTATGGTTCAAAATCAAAACGATCAAAAATAATTTCAGAATTAATTACCAACGGATACTCTTCTTTTCAAAAAACTCTAGAAAATATCTCTGATAAAATTGGAGCTAAAATTGATCCTAATGTAACAATGGATATTCATAGAATATTTAGACTTCCAGGATCACTAAATAGTAAAAGTGGTCTGACAAAAATTTTCTGCAATGATCTTGCAAAATTTGATCCCTACCTAGAAGCCTCATTTCTTGGCGAAAATTCAGTAGAAATAATGGCTAATTGTCCAATTGAATTTAATCTAAAAAACAGAAAATTTGGTCCATACTTTAATGAAAAAGTGTCTATTCCAACATATGCTGCAGTATACATGATTTGCAAAAAATTGGCGACAATCTCTTAATTTTTTTAAATCAAATCTATTAACTAATAATATCAAAATCCGAGTAAAATAAATTCAAAAATAATGCCAAATCCCGAATTTTTGCTGGTAAGACATTAATTTACCAAGTAACAAGAAACGTTGATTTTGTATAGCGCCTCCACTGATAAGCAAACTCCACCTCCTGATACAGGAAAATTTGCCAGATTACTCATAGTTGCCATAATAGCTGTTGTAATACTTGCAATTGCTGGAAATCAGGCTGTAATTTTATCGATGAATTTTACCGAATTTGGGGAACAATTTAGCAAACCACTGTATTATTCCCTAGTCTCAACTATCATCCTTTCAGCAATTGCTCTAGTACGAGTAAACATCATTGGAAGATCATCTATTTTTTGGTATGGCATTCATACAGCTATTGGATTTATTGGAAAAAGCGTCCAACAACCAATCTCAAATAACATTCCAATCTTTAAAGATTACAAATTAAGTCCTACACAATTTGTCATTTGGCAAATTACAAAGATCTTACTCTTTGGGGCATTTTTTGTAAATGTTATGTTTGGATTTGCGGCAGTATCTTTTATTGATGGAAATAATCTAGGTTTAGAAAATTTATCAAATATATTTTCTTTACCGTTTGTAACACCTACTGATCCTAACTATGCAGTTAAACAAGTTATTCCAATGATTCCATCACTAGTAATTCTCTTACCTCCAGTTCTTGCAGCAATTGGGCTTCGTTTAGTTTTGTATGTGGGCATTCATAAAATTATTAATGTCATTACTTCTTATCTTCAAGATTCAAAAAGTGGAAAACCAAGATACCTCAATTATGTTTCAAGTATAGAAACAATAATTGGCGTAGGTGTACTCTGGTTAGGTTTTAATTTATTTTTCACTGATCAAATTGATTATAATACAAGATACATCATCGGTGGAACTTTGATAATTGGATTTGCTCTTTTAGCTTTTTCAATTGTAGATAGAATAAGAGCACGTGTTCTTACTCACATGTTTAAGAGAGACGTGTACATTAGAATTCTAACTGTTCTTGCAATTGCAGTTATTGTTGGTGGATTAGTAACTGTCAATAACAGTATTGCAGATGCAAAAAAAATTGAATATTTGGGACCTTACACTGCTCAACAAATTGGTGTTAATCGTTATATCGGCCAACTAAATGATATTAAAGAAAATACACATGAGGTAAAATTACAATCTGTATCTCCAAATAATATAAAAAATTATGTAAATAAAAACAATGATGTACTTGATGTAATTAGAATATGGGATTGGGAGGCAGCATTTGCGAAATTAAAACCGGAAATTGGATTGATACCAAACGTAGATTTTGAAGATAATGATATTCTTCGTTTTAATAATACATTATACTGGACTGCATCAATGAAGCCGGTTTTACCTTCTTCTGTTAGTCTTGAAAATAGATGGTATAACGAACATCTTGTGTATACCCACGTTCCAAATGGATTCCTTACACTTGAGGCTACAAATGGCCAAATTGTAGATAGCGGCGAATTCTTCAAACAACGAGAAATTTATTATGGTGAAGGAGGTCTCTTTGAGCAAACTTGGTCCGCATATCCAAATTCTAGAGGATCTACTAGTGCAGAACTAGGAGGAGTATCTTATAATGGTAAAGGAGGATTGGATGTATCTCCACCACTTAGCTGGACTTTTGAACCAAACTTTCTACTTTCATTTCCTACAGAATCAGTCCATGTAATGAGATACAAAGACGTCCATGACAGAATGAAAATTTTGTATCCTTATTTTCTATATGATGTATTTGGTAAAGAGTTAGACTCTATTCCAGTAACTGATGGAGAAAATTCATACTGGTTGATGCCTTTGATAATTGGATTTGACACTCGTGATGTACCATGGTCTGCTGGAAACCCATATCTTAGATTAGTAGGGTTTGCTCTAATTGATAGTCATGATGGTGATATTCAACTATTGAAAACAGGTGATGATTTCTTTACTGAAATGTTTGTCAGTCAATACTCTGATCAGTTCAAACCAATACCGTCTTGGCTTGAAAAACAAATACGATATCCAGTTGAGCTGTTTAACTGGAAAGCAGAAATGTATAACATTTACCATGTAAATGATGCTGAAACATTCATTCAAGCAAATGAATTTTATGAGATTCCTCAAGGTTTGGAGACTTATTATGTGGAAGCAAAACCGCCAGGTTTTAATCAAACAGAATTCATAGGTTTACTTTCTTTGGAACTACGAGGTTCTCAAGGAAGAAATCTTGCAGGATACATGATAGTTGAAAATGATCTTAAAAATCTCGGTGAAATACAATTTTATGAAGTTCCATTAAACTCTACTACCAAATTGATTGGCCCCACTGCAGTTAGAGAAGCGTTGGATAAAGATCCAGCATTTGCTGAATTAAAGACACTTTTGAGAAATCCTAGGATTGGAGATAATATTCTATACAGAGTAGGCGAACATGATGTCTACTTTATTCCAGTATACACTGCAGGAGCTGAAGGAGTTGTTGCACAACTTGGTACTATTGCAGCCGTAGGTGCAGCATTTACAGGAGAATATTATGTTGGCTTGGGAGATACTCAAGAAGAAGCATTTGAAGCATACTTGAAAAAGGTATCCGGCGTAACTGGTTCTTCAACTTCAGTTGATGCTGATTATATTGAATTAGGAAAATCAGACAGAATCGATATTATAAAATCTACATTTAAAGAAAATGGAATAGATATTTTTGAACCAACATCAATACAAATTCCATTATCATTTAAAGAAGGAGAGATATTTTTCTTTACTGAAAATGATCGTGTTGACACAGAAGATTTTTTGGCTAAATTCATAGATAATTTCGTGAAACCAAGAAGTGACAGAGTATTCATGTGGCAAGAAGATACTAATCTAAATATTGGAACAATAGTTGTAAAAGACAGTATTCCTGAGATGCATTATATCTCAATTGCAGTAGGTAATTAATTGCTATTGTTACTAAAATTATTTCTAGTAAATTTTAATAATTAAAAATCCTCTTAATCTAAAATTATGCCTAAATATTTTAGAACATTAAATTAGGTGGAGTTTTTTTATGTACTAATTGCTACTAGTTATTGATAATGGTTCTATCTATACAAAAAATTTACTTGATTTTTTAAATAATAAAAAAATTTCATTTGAAAAACAAACACCTAAACTATTTGAATTAAAATCACTAGATAATTATAACTCGTTTATTCTCTCTGGAAGAAGAAAAAATGAAAAAATAATAAATAAAATCAATTCCAAAATAATTAATCATGCAATTCAAAACGATAAGAAATTATTGGGAATATGTTACGGTGCAGAAATACTGGCTCTGACTTTGGGTGGAACAATTCGAAAACTTGTATTCCCTCAAAAAGGTAATGAAAAAATTAACGTTAAAAGAGAAAATTTTCTCTTCAATGATGATTTACAGGTATTTGAGAGCCATGGATTTGAGATTTCTAAATTACCTAATATTTTACTTGTAATAGGTGAATCTAAAAACTGTAAATTTGAAATTATTCAATATGATAAAAGATCAATTTTTGGAACTCAATTTCATCCTGAAATGAGTGATGATGGTAAAAACTTAATTCAAAAATTTTGCTCTCTCTGATTAATTTTAATAACTCTCAAACTTGATGCAATATCATGGATTCCTTGAATCATCAACTTTTACTTCCTTTGGTAGAAGAAGAAAATATTTGTTTACCTCTACCAATCAATGTAGTTTCAAAATATTGGAATGTTGAACTTTCAATGGATGAAGCTATTGAAACTGCAAAACAATATGCTAATTCTAACGGAAGTATCTTAATTGAAGGAATCGAGTCTGCAGAAAGACATGGATTGGTATGTAACATTATTCATTCTTCTCTATCTGAATTAAAAAAAATAATAAACATTGGAATTCCGCCAATAGTGATTCTTCCAGGAATTCCTGAAATCACACAACATGCTTCAGTAATATCTGGATACGATGATAATGAAAAAACTATTCTTCATTACATTCAGAAAGGAAATCAAGAAGGTGAGCAACAAGAGGGAGCTATTCCTCAGGAAATTTTTGATAAAGAATGGTCTGAAGATGGAAAACTGTTGATAATTTTAGCTCCATCAGATGTCTTGTCTTCTATAAAACTAGAAAATGATTCAAATGAAAGATCAAACAGGTTGTGTTTTATTTCTGAAAGATTAAGCATACAAAAAAATACATCAGAAGCTTTGACATCTCTAAAAAAAGCAATTGAATTAGATCAAAACAATCCAACTGCATTGTATTTGTTAGCAAGTTTACTTAACGAACAAAATTCTAATGACTGTGTACAGTATTATGAAAAATGTATTAAAATTAACAATAGGTTTTATCTTTCATATAATGGACTAGGTAATTATTATCTAAAATCTAATCAATTTGATAAATCTGAAATTTATTATAGTAAAGCCATTGAAATCAATCCTAAGAGATCCGCAAAAATTTACAAAAATCGTGCTTATCTTAGAGAAAAACAAAAAAAGAACTCTGAAGCAAAAGATGATCTAAAAAGTTATTTGAAACTTTTTCCAAAAGCTAGAGACAGAGGAATTATAGAACAGGCAATCAGAGAATTATAAAATATGCGAAGTGCGGGATTTGAACCCGCGACCTTCAGCTTGGGAAGCTGACATCTTACCGAGCTAGACTAACTCCGCCTAACTCAAATTCATTAATTATGATTAAATATCTTGATTACAAAACAATATCATGGATGCACGTTGCCCTGAATGTGAGAAAGTAGCAATTTTAAATGATGAAATCACTAATGTGAAATGCCCTCATTGTAATTTTAAAGCAGATTATGATACTTACCTTGAAATTATGAAAGATCAGGCAATTAACATGTCATATAATTATATCCCAAAAAGATCTGGCCTTTGATTACCAAAAATTTCCTTTATCTGAACAATCTAAATGTGCTCCACACTTTGGACAAAACATATGACATGCTTGCATATCTACCATCTTATTATCACATCTTGGACACCTGATTTCATCCATACATATGTCAAGTAATCTTGATTTAAAAATAATGTCCAAAGGTTAATTAGTCGTTCAACTTTTTTTTGTAATACTTGACAAATTTCAAACTTACTGTATCAGATGTAAAGGGAAAATCTATCACTAAAGAGTTGAAAGACAGTGATGCAAACACATTACTGGGTTTACAACTAGGCAATGAAACAGATGCATCTATTGTAGGATTGCAAGGAAAATTAAAGCTAACTGGTGGTAGTGATAAATCTGGTGTACCAATGAGAAAAGATATTCATGGTTCAGCAAGAAAATATGTTTTACTTTCAAAAGGAATTGGATTACAAACAGCAGAAATTGGACAAAGAGCAAGAAAACTTATGCGCGGAAATACTGTTTCAGAAGAAATATACCAAATAAATTGTAAGTTTGATGGAGAGTTACCAGTAGAAGCTCCAACTGAAGTAGCAGCAGAAGCTTGAGAAAATAAATAAAAAGAATAACTTAACATATACCGGTTCTACATTTTGATTGATGCACTGGAGAGAAACACTTCCTGATTGGTACATAAAAAAATATGGTCATCAACCATGTGTAAATATTGGAACTGCAGGTCATGTGGATCATGGTAAAACTACACTTATTCAAGCATTAACAGGTTCATGGACAAGTGTTCACAGTCAAGAACTAAAACGAGGAATTACAATTCGTGTCGGTTACTCTGATGCAGCATTTTACAAATGTAAAAGTTGTGAAGAACCATTAGGATATTCAACAGCTCCAAAATGCAATAACTGTGGAAAAGAAAGCGAATTATCTAGAGTTGTTAGTTTTGTAGATAGTCCTGGACATGAAAGTTTAATGGCAAATATGCTTTCAGGTTCTGCATTAATGGATGGAGCGTTATTATTGGTAGCTGCCAATGAACAGGTACCTAAACCACAAACTAAAGAACATCTTTTAGCCCTTCAAACACTTGGAATACAACAAATTGTTATATTACAAAATAAAGTAGATTTGATTTCATATGAAGAAGCCATTGCTAATCATCAAGAAATTATAAAATTTGTTAAAGGAACATATGCTGCAAAAGCACCAATCATTCCAATATCTGCACAATCTGGGCTTAACATAGATGCATTAATTGGTGCAATAGAATCTACCATTAAGACTCCGGAACGAGATGAATCTAAAGAACCAATAATGCATGTATTACGATCTTTTGATGTCAACAAGCCTGGTACAAAACTAAAAAATATTAAAGGTGGTGTAATTGGAGGAAGTTTAACACAGGGAACTTTCAATGTTGGTGATGAAATCGAAATTAAGCCTGGTATAATGGATGAAAAAAAGAAAACATATGAACCATTATTGACTGAAATTACCTCATTAGGTACAGCCGCTGGAATTGTTGATTCTGTAAAACCTGGTGGTTTGGTGGCAATTGGTACAAAATTAGATCCCGCAATGACAAGAAGTGACTCTTTCATAGGCTCTGTAATTGGAAAACCTGGAACACTGCCTGAAAATTTAATCCAAATAAAACTCGAAGTAAATCTGTTTGATTCTGCTGTTGGAGCAGCTGAAGATACCAAAGTACTCCCAATTCAAGTAGGGGAATTATTACGATTAAACATTGGAACTGCTCCAATTCTAGGTAAAGTCTCTAAAATCAAATCAAATAGCATAGATGTTGAACTTCGACGACCTGCTTGCATATTTGAAGGTGGTAATGTGGCTATTAGTAGAAGAATTACTGATAGATGGAGATTAATTGGAGCAGGAATACTTGGTTGAAGTAATCTGTGATACGAGTTTTCTAATTCATCTAGCTACAAAAAGAATCAAAAATATTGATAATATTGATGTTGAAATAGGACAAGTTACTTTTGTTGTTCCACAAGTTGTTCAAAATGAACTTTCTGAATTAATTAAAAATCCATTAAAAAATCAAACCGCACTTATAACTAGAGATTTTATAAAAAATTTCAAAATCATATCAATTTCTGGAAATTTTGCAGATAAGGAATTAATTGATTATGTAAAAAAAAATAGAGCCATAATTGGCACCATGGATAAGGAATTAAAAAAACAAATCAAAGAACACGGTGGTTCCATAATGTCTTTCTCAAATGACAAAATCGTTTTAGAATCATAGTAAAATTTAACTTGTAGAATTTATCAGTAATCTATATGAATAATTTAATTTTAGAAAGTAGTGCTTTTAAAAATGATAAGGAAATTCCAAGAAAATATGGTTATAAAAATGACAACATAAATCCACCATTAAAGATTAAAGGAATACCACAAAATACAAAATCACTAGTTCTCATAATGGATGATCCTGATGCAATGGCAGCAGTAGGAAAAATTTGGGTTCATTGGGTGATATGGAATATTGAACCTAACACAACAGAAATCAAAGAAGATTCAATTCCAACTGGTTCTATTGAAGGTAAAACTGATTTTGGTGCAATTGGTTATGGAGGTCCAGCACCACCTGATAAAGAGCACACATACATCTTCAAATTGTATGCGTTAGATGATAAACTAAATCTCAATGAAGGTGCATCTAAAACAGATGTGGAAAAATCCATGAAAAATCATATTCTTGCCGAAGCTAGATTGATAGGTAAATATTCTCCTTGAATCAATCATTATGGATTTTAAATATCTGTTTCTAAATATATGAATGATTTTAATTATTTTTTATACAAAGAGTAATAAACAAAGTTTAGAGAGAAAATCTAATTGATTTCAAACATAACTTTACTCTCACTAGGAAAATCTGATTTTAAATTACACCATCTCTTAATTGTAGGAATTCTTTCCTTATCTTTTTCTGTTTCGTTTTTAGTTAGATCACAAGCAGCTGATTATGGTTGGCAGCTAAATGAATTTGATCCATTTTTTAATTATAGAGCTACACAATATATGGTTGACAATGGAATAAATGCATATTTTCAATGGGATGATGATCTAAGTTGGTATCCTCATGGCAGAGATGTTTCACAAACTTCACAAGTAGTACTTCATATAACTACCGCTATTACATATTGGATTTTTGGTGGGGGAATGGAACTTTATGATTTTACAATTCTCTTTCCTGTGATTTTTGGTTCTCTTAGCGTTATTGTAATTTTTGCATTAGTTAGAGTAATAGGAGGAACAACTGCTGGGTTATTTTCTGCATTATTTTTCTCCGTTTCGTTACCATTGATATTGAGAGGGACAATAGGTTGGTTCAAATCTGAACCTCTTGGACTATTTTTTGGTCTTTTAGCCACCTATTTTTTGCTTAGTGGTATTAATTCTAAAAATAAAAAAATAGCAATTGCAAAATTAATAACTGCAGGAATAGTGATACCCTTATCGTTATCATCATGGGGTGGAGCCCAATTTTTTATAATTCCTATTGGTGTTTTCTTTCTCACATTACCTTTTGTAAGATCTGATCATAAATTTATCATATGGGCAATTCCTCTCTTTACAGCAACAGTATTTCTTGTATCTCTAAATTTTGAAAGATTAAGTTCAAATTTTATCTTTGGATTGGGAGGAGCTTCATTAATAGTTCCAACAATTTTCATAATATCTTGCATTTTTATCCAAAATAAAAGTAATGAAAATAAAAAAACTAGAAATGGTTTATTATTTTTAGCCTCTATTTTGATACTTGGTACATTGATTTTGATAATTAATGCTGATACAAATTTTTTACCAATTCCAAGTTATAGATATCTCAATGCAATTAATCCATTTTTGACTACCTCTGTTCCTTTAATAGATTCAGTTGCAGAACATGCCAGTACAACAATTCAACAATCATTTTTGTTTCATTCTATTTTGATGATCTTTGCAGGGTTAGGAATTTGGTTAATTATAAAAAATCATCAAATAAAAAATTCTAGTTTTATTAAAAATGATATGATTTTATTTTCATTAATTTTTGGATTAGTTGGAATATATGTTAGCTCTGCATTTGTAAGATTAGAAGTCTTTGCATCTTTATCTTTGATAATATTGGCTTCATTAGGATTATCTGTACTTATAAAAGAGATTTTGAACAACACAGAAAGGAAAAATTTCAAAACATCATTTATGAAATTCTCTTTTCTCGTAGGGATAATAATTCTTTTAGTAATGCCAATTTTATTCCCAACAAATGGTAATTGGGTTACAGCAACAAAAACTCCCCCTACCATCCTCAATGGTGGTTCTGCTTATCCAGTAAGTACAAATGATTGGTTAGAATCAATGGAATGGATAAAAAACAATACTCCTAAAGATGCTGTAATTGCATCCTGGTGGGATTATGGATATTGGATATCTACATTGGGAGAAAGAGCAACAATTGCTGATAACTCAACATTATACACCAGTGTTATAGAAAACCTTGCCAAAATGTTTCTTAGTTCCCCAGAAGAAGGTTGGAAAACCTTAAAAGATATGCAAGCTGATTATGTTGTAGTTTTTGTTTCAGGTCAAAGATTGGCAGTTGATAATGAAGATCAATCTCTTTACATATTACAAGGCGGTGGTGATGAATCAAAGAAACAGTGGTTTATACGAATTGCAGATAAGTCTATTGCACAATATCTGGAATCTGATGGTATTAGTGGTACTGATTCTTTTTGGAATGATACTTTACTAGGCAAAATGTTTCCATTTACTCCCTTAGCATATGTCAATTTACAAACTAATCAACAATCTGCAACATATCAACCAGGATTTACACCAATATATGTAAAAGATATCAAATATCCTTCTGACAGTAATGGTCCATTAAGACTTGTACATGCATCTCCAAGTTTCAATGCAGAAAAAGGTCAACCCATGATAGGTGTATTCATTTATGAAATAAACAAAGATTTTGTTCCAACTAATTAATTTTTTTAATTATATCTTTCAGCCAGTCTATATCTCATGTATTTATCATCTGGTGAAAATTTAGCTGGGTGTGCAGAAACTGTTTCTTCATTACATAATGGACATTTTTCCTTAAGTGAATAGTGATTACACTTTGAACATCTTCTTAATTGAAATCTCATCTTAATTCTCTCTGGTTTTTTTAGATTCTTCTCTGGTAAATTTGAATGAACCTTTCTTCTTTTCTATGCTTTCTTGAATTTCCACTATTATTGGTTTTAGTGTTTTTTCAGCAGATTTGAAATCTTCTGAAGTAATAGATAGTCTATATTTTGGTGCACCTAAATAAGTAATATCTATTGCAGGATCTTTTTTTGTTGCATCCAAAAGCGCTTTTTTAATAATTTCAACTCCATCTGATTTGTTATTTGTGATTTCCATAATTCCTCTAATTTCAACTGAAGGAAGTTTGATTTTAGAACATATTTCTTCAATAACTGATGCCGTTTTTTTAGGAATCTTTAATTCGCTTATTGATTCTATTCCATTTCTTCCAATTTCAATAAAAGCATCATAAACAGAATCAAATTTTGAATAAATACTATCTTCTAATTTTTCAATATCTTCATCTGAAAGTTTTCCCTTTTCTTTAACATTTTCTAGTAATGTTTTCCCTTTTTCAAATTTTTTGACTTCTTTTAACTTCTGCTTTTTTTGATCTTTGGATACTTGTTTTAATGAAAGATCTATATCCCCTCTACCTAAATTTACTTTTTTCACTAGTAATACCTTTTTTTCTCCATCTTTTACGAATCTACTAACTGATCTAATCCAACCTGGTGCAATTTCTGAAATATGTAAAAACCCCTGAATATCATTATACTCATCTAAAGTGACATAAGCCCCATGATCCATTACTTTGGTTATTGTAGCAAGAACAATTTCTCCTTGTTCTGGCATCTCTTGAACTTCAGTAGACATTTCTTCTAAATTTCTCTTCTGTATAATTTAATGTTGCTAGTTAGAAATCAATTCCCTTCTTTGCTTTTATGCCCTGTTGAAATGGGTGTTTTACTTCTCTCATTTCTGTGACTAGGTCTGCTAATTCAATGATTTCATCTCTAGCATAATTTCCAGTCAGTATGAGATCTAATTTCTGTGGCTTTGATTTAATCAAATTAATAACATCTTCAACTTTTACTAAACCTAAATTTATGGCATAATTTATCTCATCTAAAATTACAATGTCGTATTTTCCTGATTGAATTTTTTCAGTGCTGATTTTAATTGCCTCCTTTGCAATTCTTTCATGCTCTTCTTTGGAACTTTTATCATCCATTATTCCAACAAATCCTTTTCCAATAGCAATCATTTCAAATTCCGGTTCTAATCTCTTAGATGAATACATCTCGCCATAATGCCATGATCCTTTGATAAACTGTATCATACAGGTTTTCTTTGCATAACCTGTCGCTCTTAATGCAATTCCTAAAGCTGCAGTAGTCTTTCCCTTACCTTTTCCAGTATATACGATAGTTAACCCATCTTTATCCATAGATAATTTACGAATTATCCAAGTAAAAACATTGAGTATTGTTTAGATCAAATGTATCAATTTAAATAAAAAACAATTCTAATCATGCGAATTGAAAGTCCCAAGAATTACATTAGCAGGAACTACTAGTGGAGTTGGAAAGACATCCATAACTTGTGCAATTATCTATGCTTTACAAAAAAAAGGCTTTTCTGTACAACCATTCAAAGTAGGTCCAGATTACATTGACCCCAGTTATCTTTCAAGCATATCAAACCATGACGCCTTTAATCTTGATGTTTGGTTAATGGGGGAAAATCAAGTTTTGGAGAGCTTTGTATCTAATTCAAAATCAGACGTTTCTGTTATTGAAGGAGTAATGGGGTACTATGATGGATTTGGTGGAGATTCAAACTATGCTAGCACTCAACATGTTGCATCTATAACAAAATCTCCTGTAATCTTGATATTAGATGCAAGTAAAACCGCTAGATCAATTGCAGCAACAGCACTTGGATTTCAAAAATTTCACAGAAATTCTAGAATTTCAGGAATCATCCTAAATAAAATTGGTAGTAAAAAACATGAAATTTTATGTAGACAAGCACTTGAAAAAACAAAACTTCCAACTATAGGAGTAATTTATAAAAATTCAGAATTAAATTTTGAATCTAGATATCTGGGATTGATTCCAGCAGAAGAAAAAAATCTTAAATCAAAAATTGAAAAAACCTCCAAAATAATCTCTGAATCACTTGATATTGAAAAAATTATTCAAATTATGAAAAATCCAATATTACTTCCAAAAAAATCTAAAATTATAATAAAAAAACCAAAAACTACTATCTCTATTGCACTTGATAGTTCTTTTAATTTCTATTATCGTGATAATCTAAAAGCATTACGACGTGAAGGTGCCAATCTAAAATTTTTTAGTCCAATACATGAAAAGAAACTTCCAAAATCTGATGGAATTTACATTGGAGGTGGTTTTCCAGAAATTCTTGGTGATTTACTTGAAAAAAATCATGTTATGAGAAAAACCATAAAGAAATTATCTGAAGAAAACACTCCAATTTATGCCGAATGTGGAGGATTGATGTATCTTACAAAATCTATTGATTACGGAAATAAGAAATTTAAAATGATTGGTCTGTTTGATGCAGAAACAAAAATGACTAAAAAAATGAAATTAAATTATACAAAAGGTAAGATAATTTCAAAAAATATCATTTCAGATAAAACACATGATTTACGAGGACATGAATTTCATTATTCAGAATTAGATTCTGTTTCTTCTGATTCAAAATTTGCATATGAATTAGATATTGGTGAAGGAATTAAAAATCATAAAGATGGCATGATTCAATACAACACACTAGCATCATATGGACATCTCTACTTTGATAGTTCTGATTATGCCAAAATTTTTGTGAAAAATTGTATTGATCATTCAAAAAGATGATTCTGCTCTTACAAGCTTGTATAATGCATTAATTATTGCAGATGCTGAAGAACTACCGCCTTTCCTTCCTTTATTGGTGATAAATGGTGTCCCTTCTAATTTGCTTAGTTCTTCTTTTGACTCTACAGCACAAATAAATCCTACTGGAATTCCAATGATTAATGCAGGTTTGATGATGCCTTCTTTTACCATCTGTATTACTTCCATAAGGGCAGTTGGAGCGTTACCAATTGCAACTATTCCGCCATCAATATCCGATGATGCCTCCCTCATTGATACCTGAGAACGAGTTTTATTTTCTTTTTTTGCAATTTCCATTATTTCTGGATTTGAAATATTGCACACAATCTTATTTTGAAAATCTTTCGGATTTTGCTTATTCAAACCACCAATTACACCGTTTACATCAACTACAATACTGCATCCATTTTTTAGAGCATTCATTCCACTTTCAATAGCTTCTTTATGAAAAATTACTTTATTTTCTCTTGCAAAATCAAAATCAGCAGTTGAATGAATTATTCTTCTGACAATGGGCCATTCTTTTTTATTATATTGATGAGTACCAATTTCTTCATCAATCATTTGCATACTTGCATCTTCAATTGATTGACCCTTTCTAGTTTGCATTTTCTACCTCTTTTGCTCTTTCTATTATTAACTCGATCATTTTTTCATCAACTCCTAAATGTTTTGTAATGTATGTTTTTTTAATATTAGAATTCTCAAGTGCCGGTAAAAGATCATTATTGATATCAGTTTTGACATGTGCACCTTCATGTAAGAAATAAAATACAATTACAAGGATCTGAGGATTATTTTTTTCACAAATCTTAATACCTTCTACAATGTCGGGCTGTTCTATTTCTAACCAACATCTATTTACATTTCTATAATTTTCTTTTAATCCATTCACAACATAATCTAATGATATTTGTGCATTGGGATCTTTACTGCCATGCCCAATAATTAGTACATCTACTTCCTTTTTTGGAATTGTAACATGATTTTTTTGCAATGTTGTAGATATTCTATTCTCAACTAGATTGATTAGAGTTTTATGCATGCTCATTGGTTTTGTAACAACAAATTTCACTTTGGTATCTTTCTGAAACTTCATAACATCTGTAACTGCATTTTTTACTTTTTTTCCAGGATACAGAAAATAAGGAACTATTGTTAAATGATCAATATCGTGTTTAAGACATTTTGCAATTCCATCTTCAATGTATGGCGGTTCTACTTCAAGAAAACAGTATTCTGTAAAAACATAATCTCCCTTTGCTTTTATCGCATTACAAATAACTTCCAATTCTTCAGAAGCTTCTCTTTCCCTACTACCTCTATCGATTAGTAATAATCCACGTTTCAATCTAATATCCTCGCTATGGCTATAGTCAAATTTGGTGGAAATTTCTGTTTTTCCACAATTAATTCTCCGCCAGAAACTTTGATTGCAGCAGCTTCTGATACACTAGAAGTTCCTTCAAATGCTTTGACCATATCTGATGGATTAGGTGCAGAAATTTCTGCCAAATCTTCTCTATTCACATATTCCACAATAATTCCCATTTCTTTTCCAATATCAACTAGTCCCTTGACATCTTCTGGTTTTTTTATTGAAACTAATTTTGCAATAGATTTTTCACTGAGTTTGAATTTTTGTAAACAAAAATCCAATCCTTCCTTTATGATCTCCTTAGATGTATCCCAATGCAATCCAATTCCTATCACAAGACTAGGAGGTCTATACACTACAGAATTTTTGAGAAAATCTCCTTCTAGAATTTTATCAGAAATTATCAGATATCCCTTAGATTCCGAATTTTTCATTTCATCTAAACTATGATATATTTTTACATTCTTTGGTAATTCTTTCCACCAATTCATTTTACCTGCTTCTTGGTAAATCCCTATATTTTCCTCATTTACCATATATGCACTAATTTTAGTCACTGTAGAATCATCATCTATTTTCCAACCAAATTCTCTTCCAACAAGATCAACTGCTATTGTTTTATTGACATCAGCTGCAGTAGTAATTACTGGTATTACATCCAGTTTTTGAGCAATAATTTGTGTTAATTCATTTGCTCCACCCAAATGTCCCGATAACACACTGATTACAAAACTAGTTTTATCATCAATTACAATTACTGCAGGATCTGTTTTCTTATCTTTCAAGTATGGTGCAATCAATCTAATTACCGCACCTAAAGAAAATAAACAAATTAATGCATTATTGTTTTTAAAAAGTTCAACAATTTTTTCAGATGTAGACTCTGAATACCAAACTATTTCCTTATTGCCATTTGAAAATTTAGATGGTGCAAAAATCTCCCAAGCTGGAAAAAATTCTTTTAGTCTTAACCCTATACTTACCCCATTTTTGGTAATTGCAAGAACTGCAATTTTTTCCATAATCAAATTCTCTCAAATTAAATAAAATACCTTACTACTAGAACTTTCTAGCCAGGATATTTCCATCGAAATCAAACAATATGACATCTAATGGAACTTTTTCTCCTGAATGTTTTCTCATATGCTTGTATGTCTCATTACATATTTCCTTAAAGAACCCATTAACATTATTTTCTATAATTATTTCAGATACATGTCTGGCAGTATTTGCCATCTTTATGCTCTCAATTATTCTTTCATTTGCATTACATTTCTTCGCTAACTCTGCCAAGAAATTCATATCTACCTTGGAACCTTTGACATGCGTTTGTTTTACTCCCGCAGCCATTTTGGCTAATTTACCAATAAATCCTACAACATATGCTTTTTTGATCTCTTTTCTTGCACATTGTTGTATTGTATACCCAGAAAAATCACCCATTTGCACAAAACAATGTTCTGGTAAATCTACAATTTTTTTTGCAAAATCTTCACTTCTTCCACCAGTCGTAAGAACAACAGTATCATTTCCCATTGCAATTGCTACATCAAGATTTTGTCTAATTGAAGCAGCATACGATGCAGTTGAAAATGGTATTACAATACCACTAGTTCCTAAAATTGAAATTCCATTTAAGATACCGATTCTTGGATTGTCTGTTTTAGGACCTAATTCTTTTCCTTTTGGAACAGAAATTATAACTCTGATTCCTTTTTTTAAAAGATATTTGTCGATGATCTCTTTCAGATTCTCATTAATCATTTTTTTTGGAACTGGATTGATTGCAGCTCTGTTTAATTCAAGACCTAATCCAGATTTGGTAACTATTCCTACTCCTTCCCCACCATCAATTTCAATTTCATTAATCTTATCTGTAAATGATAGATCTACTACAATTTCTGCACCATGAGTGACATCTGGATCATCTCCACCATCTTTAATCACAGAACACTTGGATCTGTTTTCATCAAATTGGCATAGATAAATAGGAATTTTGATAAAATTACCTTTAGGTAATTTGACATCAATATTTTCAATTTTTGTTTGATTAATTATAGATAGTAATGCGGCTTTGGCAGCTGCTGTTGCAGAAGTACCAGTGGTATACCCAGTCCTTAACTTTTCTTTTTTTATCTCTTCCACACCAACCATGCCTATTTTGACGTATTAACTCTTCTTTGATTTCTTTTGGATTGAGATTTTGAGACCAGAAATATGTCTTAAAATTCTAAGCATATCTATCATTATTTCTTTAGAATATATTTAAAATAAAAACTACAATAGAGGATGGTAAAAGATATGCAAGTTGTTGTGACTGGCGCTAGTGGATTTATAGCAAAAAATGTTAGAAAATATCTCTCAGATAACAATGTAAAATTAATTTCAATTTCACGAAAAGATTTTAAAAAATTTAAAAATGAAACAAAAATTATCACAAAAAACTATGATGAAAAAACTATTTTACCAAAACTTAAAAATTCTTATGCGTTAATTCATTTAGTTGGAATTGGAAAACAAACCATTGATAATGATTACAATCTTATTCATATAGAACTTACAAAAAAAATAATTAATTTATGTAAAAAATCAAAAATAAAAAAAATCGTTTATACAAGTGGACTAGGCGTTTCAAAAAATACTACTCTTGGATATTTTATTTCAAAATACAAAGCAGAAAGACAGATAATTGATTCTAAATTAGATTATACGATTTTTCGACCATCATATATTGTTGGTAAAGATGATCTTTTTACAAAATATCTTAAAAAGCAAATCAAAACAGGCCAAATTCAAATTCCTGGCTCAGGTAATTATTCTATACAACCTATCTACATCGATGATGTTTTACAAATTATTTTCAATGCCATAACTCAAAATAAATTCAGTAATCTGATTTTAGATCTTGTAGGTTCAGAATCAATTACTTTTGAAAAATATGTTAAAGAATTTTCTAGTGGGACAAATACTAAAATTAAAAAAATTAGTCTTGAAATTGCTTACCATCAAGCTATCTCTAACCCTCATAGTAAATTCGGAGTAGATGATCTAAATCTCTTAATTGGTGATTTTAAGGGTGATTACAAAAAATTAAAGAATATTTCTAAAATAAAATTTTCTTCTATACGAAAACTTCTAAAGTCCGGCAGCCTTCTTTAATACATCTGCTTTATTTGTTTTTTCCCAAGTGAATTCAGGCTCATTTCTTCCAAAATGTCCATATGCTGCTGTTTTTCTGTAAATTGGTCTTTTCAAGTCAAGTTGTGAAATAATTCCTGATGGTTTCATGTTAAAATTTTTTCTAACTAACTCTTCGATTTCTTTTTCTGGAATCTTACTAGAGTCAAATGTGTTAACATAAAGTGAAACTGGTTCAGCCACTCCTATTGCATATGCTAATTGGACTTCACATCTTTCAGCCAAACCTGCAGCCACAATATTTTTGGCAATATATCTACACATGTAACATGCAGATCTATCTACCTTTGAAGGATCTTTTCCTGAGAAAGCTCCACCCCCATGCCTTCCAAATCCACCATAACTATCTACAATTATTTTTCTTCCTGTAAGTCCACTATCTCCATGTGGTCCTCCTATCACAAATTTTCCTGTAGGATTAATATGAGTTTTAATTTGATCATTCCAAAGATTTCCTAAAACTGGTTTGATTACCTTATCAATGATTTCTTTTGATATTTGTTCTTGTGAAATTTCAGGTGCGTGTTGAGTTGAAATAACTATTGTTTCAATTTTTGTTGGTTTGTTATTTTCATATCTAACAGAAACCTGTGATTTTCCATCAGGTCTTACCCAAGGCAAAACTTTGTTTTTTCTAACTTCTGCTAGTTTTTGTGTTAATTTGTGTGCAAGTAATATCGGCATTGGCATAAGTTCTTTGGTTTCATTTGTAGCATAGCCAAACATCAATCCTTGATCTCCTGCTCCTTGTTCCTTCTCTTCAGTTGCAGTTACTCCTTGACTAATATCTGGACTTTGAGAATGTAATCTTAGTGTAACTTGACAAGACTCAGTATCAAACATCAAATCTTTGTTATCGTATCCAATTTCTCTAATTACTTTTCTAACTAATTCCTCTTGAGATTTCTTGTCGAAATTAGCTTTTGATGTTACTTCTCCTGCAACTGCCACAAAATCTGTAGTGACCATTGTTTCAATTGCTACTCTAGAGTCTGGATCTTGTTTGAGAAATTCATCTAAAAATGCGTCTGAAATTTGATCACATATCTTATCTGGATGACCTTCGGTAACTGATTCTGAAGTAAACAGAAAATTGTTAGTCATAAGGACCCCTAGAGTTCGTCTTCTAGTTTGATAAATAATACGTTATTACCTCTAACAATTACTCTACCGTAATTTGCAATTACTTTACCATCGTGGAATTCTTCTGCATCAGTCATGATTAAATTCATGTATGAGTCAACGTTATCCATTTTTCCTTTGTATTCAACTTCGTTTTTCAGTCTTACAGTAACTTTCTTCTTGGTGCTTTTTTGAAGAGTTGTTAATGGTCTTTTTGCACTACTAGTTTGTGACACTAATTATTCACTTGTTTTGCTTACGTTGTTCTCTAGAATAAAAGCCTTGCCTCTTTTGTAAATTATGAAATCCCTTAAATTTTTTCATCATTTTTAGATAATTACACAAATGATCTCTACAGGATTACAAAAATTAGACGAATTTTTATCTGGTGGAATACCTAATGGTGTAATTACTGACATTTATGGTGGAAGTGGAACTGGTAAAACTCAACTATTATTTCAAATCTGCATAAATGCAATAAAAAATGGAGGTAATGTTCTATATCAGGATACAACAGGTAGTTTTAGACCTGAACGAATTATTGAAATTCAAAAACAACAAAATTTAACATTTGATATTCTTGAAAAAATAACAGTTTCACGAATTACTAATACTTCTGAACAAATCAAATCAATTGATATTATGAATAGCTCAAATTTTTCTCTAATTGTAATTGATAACATTACTGATTTATTTTCCTTTGAATATCCAAAAGAAAATACAACATTTGAAAAGAATTCCTTATTTATCAAATATGTTCATAATTTATCATTAGTTGCAATTAATAAAAAAATTCCTATTATTATTACTAATATGATTAGAAACATAGAAGGTACAGAAATGGAAAATATGAGAACGGCAATTGATCTATTTACGCACATCAAAATTAAACTTACAAAAATTTCCTCAAAATTTCATGCAGAAATAAGATGGCTTCTTCATCAAACTCATTTTTCTTATAAAATAGATGCTGTCGGATTATCTGACTATACTGAAGATATTTAACCTTCAATCATAAAGTTTAGCAATGGCAGGAATTTTTGATTTAATTCCACTAATTACTATAGTCTTATTTACACTTGGACTAGTTGGCGTAATAGTTTATGAAAGATCACAATCAAATACAACAAAAGAATCAGTTTCCTGATTCAATACTTGATTCCCTGTTTACTCATTTTGGATTTACTAATCTTACCGAAATTCAGAAAAAAGCCTCGCCTATAATTTTACAAAAAAAAGACTGTCTAGTAATTGCACCAACTGGTTCTGGCAAAACAGAATGCTCTGTAATTCCAATTTTTTCACTAGTAAAGAAATCAAAAAAACTCGGAAAAATTAAAGTTCTTTACATTACTCCCTTACGAGCACTAAATCGAGATGTGTTTCGAAGGATTACCAAATATGCTCAATATAATGATCTTTCAATTGAAATTCGACATGGTGATACAACTCAGACTGCAAGAAGAAAAATCACTGAAAATCCTCCAGATGTTCTAATAACAACTCCTGAAACCCTAGTTATTCTTCTCACACAGATAAAGATGTTAGATGCATTATCTGAACTTGAGTGGATTGTTATTGATGAGGTACATGAATTACTTGCTAGCGAAAGAGGTTCTCAATTATCATTAAGTATAGAGCGATTACAGATTAATTCAAAACTATATCTTACAAAAATTGGATTATCTGCAACTGTTGGTAATTTCAAAGAAGCTGGAAAATTTGTGGTAGGAACTAAAAGAAAATGCCAAATTATTAGAGATAATTCTGTTCGAAATTATGATGTTGAAGTCAAATTTGTAAATGGGACCATTTCAGATGTTGCAGATAAAATAATTGAGCATGTTTTAGAATTAAATTTGGATTCTCCTATACTTCTTTTTACTAATACCAGAGGGGAGGCTGAATTTTTAGCTTCTATACTAAAAGAAAAATCAACTATCAATATAGAATTACATCATGGATCATTATCAAAAGAGGTACGAGAGGATACCGAGCTTACATTAAGAGAAGGAAAACGTGGAATTGTAGTTTGTACTTCTTCACTTGAATTAGGATTGGATATAGGTTCAATAGAGTTGGTAATTCATTATGGTTCTCCTAGACAAGTATCAAAACTAATTCAAAGAATAGGACGTAGTAGACATAACAGAGATGCTTCTGCTAAGGGGTTAATAATTACAAATAATTCTGATGATGAATTTGAAGCAAGAGCAATACTAGATCGTGTTAAAGAAGGTTCCATAGAAGAGCAAAAAATTCATGATGGTTCTCTAGATGTACTTGCACATCATCTTGTTGGAATGACAATGCAACTTGGAGAAATTTCTGTGAATTTAGCATTAGAAATAATAAACAACGCGTACCCCTTTAGAAATTTACAACTAGACGATTTATTGGGCGTTTTAGATTTGCTTGATTCTAACTATTTGATCTTCTTTGATAGAACAAAAATGACTTTTTGGAAAAAAGGACGTTCCTTCAAATATTATTTTGAAAATCTTTCTACAATTCCTGATATTCTTAAATTCAAAGTATTTGATAGTGTTGGAAAAAAAATCATTGGAACATTAGATCAAAGATTTGTAGGTGATTTTGGAGATTCTGGAAACATCTTTGTTCTAAAAGGCTCACAATGGAGAATACTTAATGTGGATGAAAAATCATTTTCAGTAAATGTTGAACCATTTAGAGGAGGAGGCATAACTGTTCCTTATTGGGAAGGAGAAAGCATTCCTGTTGATTATAATACTGCAAAAAAAGTTGGAGCATTTCGTAGTAAAGTAAAAAATGGATCATTGAAATTAATCAATAAAACTATTGAAGAATTAAGTTTTAATGAAATTCCCGATGAAAAAAATATTGTTATAGAGTCTAGTCGTTCACAAGGTTCAATAGTAATACATTCTTGTTTTGGAACAAAAATCAATTCAACATTATCTGCCTTACTTTCTGCAATGATATCTTCGATGTTAGGTTTCATGGTTGATTCACGTTCTGATGGTTATAGGATAGTTTTATCTTCTAGATCACGAATTTCTGAAAAACTTTTTCTTGAAGTTATAAAAGACAATTATGATCTTTATTCAATTGTAACTGCGTCTTTGACAGGAACTCATAATGTAAATTGGAAAACATGGTGTGTTGCAAAAAAATTTGGAGTTGTTGGAAGAGGAGCAATTTATGAAAAAAAATCAGCCCGATTTTTATATGAAAGATATGTTAAAACATCTCTTGTAAAAGAAGCATTACGTGAATTATTTCATGATAAATACGATCTCGAAAATACAGATAAAATTCTGAAAAAAATTAGAGATAGTGAAATCACAATTAAATGGCTAGAGGTAGATACATTCTCAAAATTAGCTGAGCCAATTTTAGATCATACTGCAAAATATTATTCTTCTCCTGCTAATCTTGACAAAGGAATAATTGATCTTGTAAAAGCAAGATTGGCAAAGACAAAACATCGCCTTATTTGTGCACGATGTGGTAAATGGGAACGAGTAATGGAGACAAACGAGGTCAAAAATATACTGATTTGTCCTTATTGTAAAGCAAGACAAATTACTGCCACCTTTTATTCGGATTATGATCTTCCAAAAATAATACGTAAAAAATATGAAGGAAAAAAACTCTCTTTAGATGAAAAACACAAGTTTGATCGAGCCTGGAAAGTCTCTTCTTTAATAGAAAATTTTGGAAAAATTGCAATAACTGTCATATCTGGATATGGAGTTGGTGCTGACACTGCTGCACGGATATTACGAAATATGGTAGACGAAGAACATCTCTTTAAGCAAATCTATGAAGCAGAAAGACAATATGTTGTAACTAGAGGATTTTGGGATTCTTAATTTTTCTTTGTAATTTTAGAAAATGCTGTAAGGGTCAATTCGATTCTTCCTTCTAAACCTGCTTTCGCATTTACTCCTGTTATTGAAATTATTTCTCCCAATTCACATTTGTCTATCAGTCTAGCTTGATTTCTCCATCCTTTAACCCAAATTTGACCAGTATCGTCTTCAACAAACATCTCTGATAATAGAACTGATTCTCCCGATTTAGTTTGAATTTCTCGTCTTTCTGGAATTTTAAGTACTATAGATTCAATACAGTAATTTCCATCTGCTTTAACTTCATTAATCTTTGTTCTTATCTTTGCCAATGATGGAATTGATTCATCGTTTTCTAATTTTCTTACAAATGAATTATTATCTAGTGTAACAGAGTTTCCATACACTTTTGATGGCATGCACTCAATAACATCACCCTCGTTACAAATACTAGAATTTGATTGCTCAGTAATGTTGTAAATGTTTTTTTTATTATCAATACCCAAAATCATATTCTTTCCATTTTCTGTTGTTGCAATTGAAAGAATTCTTACAATTACAGGCTCTGCTTCTTTACCACCTTCAATTTCAATTATTGTTGAATCATTACCGTGAATTTCTAGTCCTTGATTCCCATTTTTTATATTGATACCAAGTAATCTAACTTTGGCACCTTGAGAAATCATATTTGGAATATCTGATTCATCTTTTCCCCATAAAACTACCCTCATAGCACTTCCCTCTTTTCCTTTTAGCCTCATTCTTAGTGCTTTTCCAGGCTGACCACGCGAATTTGTAAATTCCATACTATTTACAACACCATCTATCATTCCTGTAATTACAAGATCTTTTTGCCCTTCTTGCAGCTCACTGATATCTTTTGTAATCTTGTCTATAGTTGGAATTTCACTTTTGTTATCTGTTATTTCTATATTGGAACCTGAACCAATATTGATAGTTGGAGATCCATTAAGATCTGATTTTACATATGCTTTAATAATTTTAATCAAATCGCCTGGCTTGATATTTTCAATTCCAGGAAGATTTGCTTTATCATCCCATAATTTTACACTGGCAGTTGAATTTGTATCATACACTGTCATGGTCCTAAGATAAAAAGGCGAACCATCTTTGCGAGAAAATTGTTTTGCAGGAGATACGTTAAGAACTCTAGTTTCTAAAGAGATTTCTTTTGCCCCTGCATAGAGATCCTTTAAACCCATTTCAACTTTTAATGGTCCTGATAAAGAAATTCCAAAATCAGACGCAATCAAAAATAGAGCGCCTTGATCTGTTAGATAACCAGCTCCGATCTTCTCTTTTTTCTGTTTAATTTGCTCTTTAATGCCATCCCTAGTTAATTCTGGTTTTTGCTCTAGTAATTTATCTACAAGAATATCGAATTCAGACAATTCATTGTCTGTAAATTAGTTCTATTAATAAAAATTTCATTATTATTTTGTAGTATGTATAATCTCAAACTGATCGCTAAATTGTATCTTTTTTGTTTATTCAAATAATTCCTATCATGACTATGGTGATTTACCTCATTAACTAAATTAGTAAGAAGATCGCACTCTTTTCATGTCATGCATTAATGTTGAACATTTATCAAAATTATATGGATCTGTAAAAGCAGTTGATGATATTGTTTTATCGGTAAAATCTGGCCAAGTTTTTGGATTTTTAGGTCCTAACGGTGCAGGAAAATCAACTACTATCAAACTTCTAACAACACTAATTCCACCCTCAAGTGGCTCTCTGATGATTTTAGGAATAAATGCAATCGAAAATCCTCTGCAAATTCGCCATAAAATTGGTGTAGTCTTACAACAACCTAGCTATGAACCAACATTAACTGTTGAAAAATCTCTTGATAAATATGGCATGATGTGGAATGTTCCAAAAATTGAACGCAAAAAAAGAATGGAAGAACTCCTAAAAGATTTTGATTTGGTAGATATTCGTAAGAAAAGAAACGAAGATCTATCCATTGGTCAGAGAAGAAGAGTACAGGTAGCTCGTGAATTTATGCATGATATGGATCTTTTATTCCTAGATGAACCAACTGTGGGATTAGATCCTAGCGCTCGAAGAAAATTGTTGGATTATTTAAAAAATAAAGTAAAAACAGGTTTGACAATATTTTATACTACACATATTCTAAGTGAAGCTGAATATCTTTGTGATGAAATAGCTATTATAGATAAAGGGAAAATTCTCACTGTAGACACACCTGAGGCTTTAAAAAAGAGATTTGGGAAAGAAAAAACAATAAAAATTCATTTACTAGAAAAACAAAATGAAATAACAACTTTTCTTTCAGGTATTACTGATTGCAAAATTGATTTTGATAATGGAACTAATATTGTAATTCGTTCAGAACAATCTGAATTGGTATTATTACAAGTTTTACGAATTCTAAATGATAATCAAATTGAGATAGAGGATCTTTCTGCCGTTCCTACAAATCTTGAGGAGATCTTTTTAAAAATGGTGAGTGATAATGCATCCAATAATTAGACTTGTTAATAGAAATTTAACAATATCCATTAATCCTGGATTTTTGATCTGGCAAGTAGTATTTCCTTTAATTTACATTTTTGTTGCTGGTTATGCTTACACATCATTAATTGAAGTAGTCCCTTTTGGTAACAAAAGTATTGGATATCCTGCATTTTTGGCATCAGGTATGATTGGATTTAACATCATGAATAGTACTCTTATCTCAGGAATAATAATTTGGAATGATAGGAGGCATGGAATGTTTGAGCAAATAATGTCAGGTCCATTTACACGAACTGATTATATTTTGAGTAATATTTGCACCATTGGAATTGTGGGATTAGTAAGTGCATCTTTGATTGCACTTGTTGGATATCCTGTATTTTTTGAATCAATTGAATTTACTATGTTTACCATTCCTATGATTATTTTTGCTGCACTTGTCGGCTCTGTTTTGTTTGGCTCAATTGCATCGATAATTTCCACCCGATTACGTTCTAGTGAAGGATTTAATGTAATAATTAACACTGTTTTTCTATTCCTTGCATTTGTTAGTACAGCATTTTATCCCGCTTCGGGTTCACCAGAACCTCTTAGAACAGCTTTTTATCTAAATCCACTTACCTACTTGGTTGATGTTATACGCGCTGGTATTTTTGGTAATATTACAGAATTTGTAATTATGGAGATGGGTGTTTTAGTTGTTATTGCATCCTTATTTTTTATAATCGCAACAAAATTACTTACAAAATTAGACTTTTAATCATTAGGATTTTTAATATCGCTAAAACTCTTGTATAGATCATTTATTTTTTTAATTAGATCTAAATTATCATATTTCGCTAAACTTAGATTTGGTATGACACAGTGACCTCCTATTATTCCAGGGTACATCTTTGGTCTATTTCCTAAATTTTCATGAATTTCATCTGCAAATTTCCACATCTCGTCAAAATCTATTTTTTCTTTATCGCAAATCATTTTTGTAATCTGAGCATAATTGATTAGCCATCCATAATACGTTGTATCTACTAAAATTTTTGCCAATTCAGCAGTTTTAGTAGTAGACATCCATTGTATTTTTTGGAATCTTTTCTCTACTTCTAATTTAATTTTAGGACTAATCTCAGCCTTATCTGAAGAGACGAATTTTGTGTATTTTTTTATATCGTCTAAAAATCTCTTATGCACTCCACGTACTGGTGAAAATAAAACAGGTAAATCAAATTTGTCTTGAAGATTTTTTGTAGTACCTGGCTTTACAGTAGAATGAATAATAACAACGTGCAAGTCGTTAATTTTCTTAATCCAATTTGTCGCAATTTCTAAAAATTCATTTAATTCTCCTGGAAGACAAATGTGTAGATATTCTGGATTTTCTATGGGGCTATTTTCAGAATAGTTTTTACATTTTGATTTATCACTGTCTATTCCTACACAATTAAAACCACGTTGAACAAGTAATTCAAACAGCGTAGAACCTACTTCTCCCATCCCTAAAATGATATCAGTCATTTGTTACCATCTGAAAATTCACAGTGTTATATTCATGTTACAGTGGATGTTTATTTTTTAATAAATAAGTAGTCCTGCCCAGACTCGAACTGGGGTTAAGGGCTTCAAAGGCCCCTGTGCTTGACCGCTACACTACAGGGCTGATAAAAAGGAGCAACATGATTCCCTTAATGAACTTTTTATTTACGTTTATTTCTAAACTAAAATCAATTCATAATTATTTCTTAATAACTTGAATTAACTTTTGAATGGGGTCTTCCATATTGTTTGAAATTTTTCTTGCCTTTTTTCTATAATCATTATTGGATGATTCAAGGAATTTTTTGATAATTTTGTTAATTTTTTTGGGATTTGTTTCTCTTTTTACAAGATTATTTTTTACTAAATACTTTTCAACGATATTTGGTACTGCATTATAGGAAATAGTTGGTACTCCAAGTAAAGCTGATTCTGCTGTCATAGTACCTCCTGATCCTAGAAAAACATCAGTATTATTTAACAAATATTTTCCATCAAATGACATCCTCATAATTTTTGCTTTTTTACCAAATAATTTTCTTAGGTTTTTAATTTGCTCAGAATATCTTCCAAGAATTACGATATTTTCTCCATCAAATTCATTTACAATTTCTTTTATTATTGGAATTATCGCTCTTGATTTTGATGTATATGATGCTTGTTCTTCTTCTACTCTAATCAGAATATTCTTCTTATGATTATTTTTAAATGGTAAGGAGTCTTTCTGATTCACACTTCTTTTTATTGTAACAGATGCATCAATTGCTCTGTATGGAATAATATTTTTTGCATCTATACCATATTTTGAAAATTCTTTTTTGGGAATAATCCATGGTATTAATAATTTTTGAATTAAAGGTAATGTTAGCTTCATTACTGCATTAGCATGTGGTGAATCACAAAATGCAATGTGTTTAATTCCCATACCAAATGACACTCTTGCTGCTTCAGGAGAACAAAAACTAATTACCAATTCTGGAGAGAACTTGTCAATTAACAAAGATAATTTCTTTATACGGTTGATACTAGCCTCAAATTTACCATATTTTTCACTTCCTCCATGACTTCCAACATAAATTAGGTCAAAGTTTCGAATTTTTGCAAGTTTTGATACTTCATCGTATGATCGCGAGGTACACAAAACATTATGTTTCTTCCTTAATTTTTCAATCATTGGTTCAGAAAACAATAATTGCTTAGGAGTTAGAACATCGATCCATATTTTCAAGTATTTTCCATTATTATTCCAAGTTCAATAAGTTTTTCTTAGTCTATTACTAGCCTTATGTGTCATGGGTGGAGCAAAAGTTGTTGTTTATGGATTAAGTACTGAAGGTTATGCTATTGCATGTCAAATGGCAATAAAAGGTGCAGATGTATACATTATTGATGAATCAACACCATCTGCAATTTCTCTAAAAGCAGAAATAGCTAAAACTTACCCTAATGTATCCTCTCTAAAAGAAGATGAACCCTTATTGGCCATGGAGCCAATCGATGTAGCTATTTCAAAAGCTCAATATCTCTTCTTTACGCCAAGAATCAGAAAAACAGGGCAAGACATCAAAACTGAAATTCATTCAAAATTCAAAGATGCTACAACTTCTCTAAAAAAAAATAGTTCTGTAATTTACACTCTGCCAACTGGTTTTGGTGGTAATAATGAAAACATTTCACTACTTGAACATGTAACAGGACTTGAAGTAGGAAAGCAAATTTCTTACTTTTACTATCCTTTGGAAGATCTTAATCAACAACCAAAGATTATTGGTTCTTTTAATGGAAAAGAGGATCCAATCTTGGCAGATCTTTTGGCAACTGGAAAAAAAGAAAAAAAATTCGTAGCAATTTCTTCCTCTGAACATCTTCATGCAATTAACGTATTGTCTAGATTTTCTAGCCTTAGTAGCATTCTAGAAGTTTGTAGATATGTACAAGATGACGTTACAAAAAATGATCTTTCTTCAGATGATTTTCAAGAAATTTTCTTAAACGATATGGTTGGCGGATTATTTGACCTTAAATCACTAGGTTCCTCCTTTGAAAGTGCAAATACCCTCATGTATCTAATTAATGGAAGTGTTAAGGGAATTGATGGTTATATTAAAAAACTAATTGATGAAATCCGTTCTACATTAAAGAAAAATGATCTAAAAGCTAGCAGAACAAAAATTGCGTTATCGTGGACACTTGACCAACATGAAATGCGTGGAGATAAAATTGAAATGCTGCAGAATTTGACTTCAAGATTACGTGATTACATTGGTGATGTTGAAGCCTACCAACATCCAAATTTTGATTTATTTCATAGTGACAAAACTACCATTATTGTAGCATGCTCAAAAATAGATTTTGAAAATATAGAAAAAAATAAACAGGATACCAATATTATTGTAATTAAAGCTAATCCTTTATGTGAAATTATTCAATAAGAGTATAAATTAGCTAATAGATCATCATGTTTGAATTGTCAGATGAAAATAATTTAGATGAAATTCCGGTTAATGTAATTTCTAAGAATCAAATCAATGATTCATTTGACGATTTGACACAACCTGTTACTGAAAATCTAACTATCGAACAATTAGAAAATCTTTTGGAAAAAGAAAAACAAAAAATACAAGATTATGAGGAAAAAATTAAACATGTATTAGCAGATTATCAAAATCTAAATAAAAAAACACAATCTGATATTGAAAAAGGTGTAAATACAAAAATCGATGAATTCATGTTAGATTTTTTAAACATTTATGATGATTTTATACGAGCTAAGCAAGTATTTACAGAAAGTAAAATCAATATAGAAGGATTAGACTCTATTTTGAAAAATATGGATTCTTTGTTGGTAAAATATAATGTGACTTCTATAGATGCGTTAGGTAAAATATTTGATCCAAATTTTCATGAAGCGATATCCATTATTACTGATTCTGATCTAGATGATAATACAATTACAAAAGAACTTAGGAAAGGATATATTTCTCATAAGAGAGTAATTAGACCAACACTGGTAGAAATATCAAAAAAATAATGATGAAATAAAATGACTAAAATAATAGGAATAGATTTAGGAACAAGTAATTCTGCGGCTGCAGTAGTAATGGGTGGAAAACCAACTATTATTCCCGCAGCAGAGGGTGCTACGGTAGGCGGTAAGGCATTTCCCTCAGTTGTAGCATTTACTAAAACCGGTGAACTTTTGGTAGGTGAACCTGCCAGAAGACAAGCTGTAACCAATCCTGACAGTACTATTGCTGCAGTAAAAAGAAAGATGGGTTCTGATTATACTTTTAAAATCCAAGATAAAAATTACAAACCTCAACAAATTTCAGCGTTTATTCTTCAAAAAATAAAAAAAGATGCTGAAGCATTCATAGGTGAATCAGTTGAGAAAGCTGTAATCACAGTTCCAGCATATTTTGATGATAACCAACGTCAAGCAACTAAAGATGCAGGAACTATTGCTGGTCTTGATGTTGTAAGAATAATAAATGAACCAACAGCTGCTGCTTTGGCATTTGGATTAGATAAAACAAAAGAAGACATGAAAATTCTTGTATTTGACTTTGGTGGAGGAACACTAGATGTCACAATAATGGAAATGGGTGGCGGTGTCTTTGAAGTATTGAGTACTTCTGGTGATACACAATTAGGTGGAACAGATATGGATAAAGTTGTAATTGATTATGTTCTTGATGAATTTAAGAAAAAAGAGGGAGTTGATCTCTCTAAAGATACTACTGCAATGGCTAGAATTAGAGAGGCTGCAGAAAAAGCAAAGATTGAACTTTCTACAGTTATGGAAACTGACATTAATCTTCCTTTCATTTCTCATGATCCTTCATCAGGTTCAAAGAATCTTGAACTAAGAATAACAAGAGCAAAACTTGATGAATTAATTCGACCTATCATTCAACGATGTAAACCTTCTATGGAAAAAGCGCTTGAAGATGCTAAATTATCAAAATCTGATATTAGCAAAATTGTAATGGTTGGAGGACCAACAAGAATTCCATTAGTGAAAAAATTTGTTGGTGAAGTACTCGGAAAAGAACCTGAATCTGGTGTAGATCCAATGGAAGCAGTGGCTATGGGTGCAGCAATTCAGGCAGGAATTATTGCTGGTGATGTAACTAGCGATATTGTATTACTTGATGTAACTCCATTAACATTAGGAATCGAGACTTTGGGTGGAGTAAGAGAACCATTAATTGAAAGAAATACAACAATACCTACATCAAAAAGTAAAGTTTTCACTACTGCAGTAGATAATCAAACAGCAGTAACAATCCATGTAGTCCAAGGTGAAAGACCTATGGCAACTGATAATGTTTCTTTGGGAAGTTTTAATCTTACAGATTTGCTACCTGCTCCAAGAGGCATTCCTCAAATTGAGGTAAAATTTGACATTGATGCAAATGGAATAATCAATGTAGCTGCAAAAGATCTTGGCACAAAAAGGGAAGCAAAAATTACAATTTCATCTAATTCAAAACTATCAAAAGAAGAAATTGAAAAACTAAAAGAAGATGCTGAAAAATTCTCTGATGAAGATAAAAAGAAGAAAGAAAAAATCGATCTAAAAAATGAAGCTGAAAGTTTTATCTATACTGTTGAAAAACTCGTCAATCATGATCTTAAAGATAAAATCTCACAAGAACAGGGAATTAAAATTACTGATGCTGTAAAAGAAGTCAAAGAATCACTTGATAAGGAAATTGATGAACTTAAACCAAACTTGATACTTTAAAATCACTAGTGAATGAAATTACAACCGAACTTTACAAAAATGTTGCATCTCAATCTGGATCAGATCAACAAAATGCTGGAGCAGATGGCCAGCAAGAACAAAATAACGCTCAGCAAAATTCTGAATCATCTTCGACTGATGAAACTAAAAACTAAACTCTACAATTTATACATCAATTACAATTAAAGGATGATTTATGGCTGCAAAACGTGATTATTATGATGTTTTAGGAGTTTCAAAGACATCACCATCTAATGAAATCAAAGCACAATATAGGAAATTTGCATTAAAATTTCATCCTGATCGTAACAAATCTGCTGAGGCTGGAGAACACTTTAAAGAAATTTCTGAGGCATATGCTATTCTTTCAGATCCTGAAAAAAGAAAAGTTTACGATCAACATGGTCATGCTGGTGTAGATGGAAGATATAACAATGATGATATTTCTCAAGGTGCACGTGGTGACTTTAGTGATCTATTTGGAAGAAGTGGTGGATTTGATTCTATTTTTGAATCTATCTTTGGTAGAACAGGTGGATCTAGTTATGGACAACAAAGAGGTTCTGACATTCTTTATGAAACTTCAGTAACTCTTGAAGATGTTCTTCATGGTAAAAAAATGGAAATCAATTTACAAAAAGAGATACAATGTGAAATCTGTAATGGTTCTGGATGTAAACAAGGTACAAAGAAGAATACTTGTTCAACATGTAATGGTCAAGGTCAAGTACGTAGAAGCAGAAGCATGGGATTTGCATCATTTGTTACAGTAGAACCTTGTTCAACATGTAAGGGACAAGGCTCAATCATACAAACACCATGTAGTGAATGTAGGGGAAACGGTAAGAAGAAAGGTACCAAAAAAATATCATTTGATATTCCGCCAGGTGTAGATACTGGTGACTATACTGTTCCAGAAGAAGGGAATGAAATGCCTGGAGGAATAAATGGGGATTTAATTGTTAGAATTAGAGTCCAACCTCATCAAAAATTCAAGAGAGATGACATGGACATTTTTTATGATCAAGATGTATCTATGATTGATGCTGCTTTAGGTCGTGAAATAATGGTTCCAACTTTGGATGGAACTGAAAAAATTAAAGTAGAATCTGGTAGCCAACCAAACACAATCATAAAATTAAAAGGTAAGGGTATGCCACACATGCATTCAAAAAGTAGAGGAGATCAATACATACGAATTGTTGTAAATATCCCAAAAAAACTTAGTAAACATCAAAAGAATCTGTTAGACGAATTCCAAAAATCTAATGAATAATAGGTGATAAAATTGAAAATTGCTCTAGATGTTGATGGTGTATTAGCTGATGTAATTGAATCATGGCTAATTTACAGTAATACAATTAGACCTAGTATTTCTAAAGATGATATAACAAATTGGGATTTTTGGAAAAAATTCAAAATTAATAGATATGATTTTTATGAAGAGCTAACTTCATGTTGGAAAAACTGGAATTCCATTCCTCCAACAGAAGATAATCTCTCCATAGTCACTCAAAACCTTTCAAATTTTGGACAAGTTGACATTGTTACGGCTCGAGAACTATCAACTGATTCTTTTGTAAAAAATTGGCTTAAACTACATGATGTAACTTATCAAAATTATGTTTCAGTAATAGATGGTCCAATGAAAGCAGATTTAGATTATGATGTTTTTATTGATGACTCTCCACTAAATGCAATTAAATTTTTAAAACGTAAAAAAAATGTTTTTCTATATTCGCAACCATGGAATCAACATATTTCTGATAAAAACATTCAAAGAATTTCTACCTTATCTGAAGCTGTTGAAAAATTAAAATTATGATTAAATTTTCTGGATAAACTTTCTTATTGTGATTTGATGACCATTTCGTATGTGAGATGTATGATGAGTATTCACTATTTCTCCAATTTTATCATCACTGTAGAATTTTATGTTATAGCGTCCTAGAATCTTTTTACAATTACTACAGTAAATCTCTCTGAATTCCATTTTATATATAATTAATTTGATGTATTTTAATTAAAACAATATGATAAAGAAACTTATTCTAGATTTCAAAAATTCAAATTGCGGGAGTTGCCCAGCCCGGTCAAAGGCGTAAGGTTCAGATCCTTATCTTCTAGGAGTTCGTGGGTTCAAATCCCACTTCCCGCATACAATTATTATTGATTATTTTCCAAAAACTTCTTTATCTTTTCTAAAAGAAGACTATTCACCATTTCGCCTGATACTTTTCCCCTAAGTTCTTTCATGGCAATCCCCATTAATGGGCTAACTGAACGCTCTTTTTGGTTTTGGATAATTTCTTTGTTATTTATGATGATATTCTCTATAACTTTTTCAAATTCTTCTTTACTAACAATCTCAATAGATGTATTTTCTATTGCATCTTCTATTCTTTTTGATTTTCCAGACATGATATTTTCAAATATAATTTCAATTGATTCTTTAGCAATTATTCCTTTTGCTAAAAATTCAAAAGTTTTTGCAATTTCTTCATTTCTTAATAATTGAGAATTCAAACCATTTCTTTCTAGACTGGTAATAGTTGAACAAAGAATTGAGGCTATGAAAGTTGGTACTATTGAAGTTTTTTCACAAATTTTTTCAAAAATTTCTAAATACACTGAATCAAAAATCTGCTCTGTTAATTGTAAATTCAAATCATATTTTTTTTGTAGCTCATCAAGTGATTCATCCCATGATTTTGGGATATTTTTCTTTGCATCTTCTAATTCTTTTTTTGTTATAATGATTGGAGGAACATCTGTTTCAGGATACATCCTTGATGCACCTGGTCGAGGTCTAAGAAATACTGTTTCACCAATTTGAGTAGCTAATCTGGTTTCCGCAGGAACTCCTTTCTTTGCTTGACTTAATCTTTTAATTATAGAATCAATTGCAAAATCAATTTTTACTAAAGGTGCAGCAATTATTAAAAATGCATCTGCCTTGTTGACTCCTAGTATTTTTTTCACAATAGATACATCACTTTCTTCAATGCCGTAATTTGGTAATTCATCTGAATGGAAAACTCCTCCAATTCCATAAAATTTTACAATCTGACCAATTTCCTTTCCTAATCTTATTCCTTCATATGGTGAATAACCAAACATACCTGCAAAATTTCTGATTCGAATTGCTTTGATTATTGAGTTATCTTTTAAGGATTTTTGAATAATTTTTGATTCACAATTCTTAAAGTCATTTGTTATGTCAAAAACATCATTATTTTTTGAAATTTCTCCAAAATTAGAATTCTGTAATTTTTCAGCTATCTTGACAAGACCGTGTTGTCTTTTAGCCTCAAATTCTACTACTTTTTCTAATTGGTCTAGTTGCTGTACTCCTTTGACTTCAACTACTCCTCCACCATCCTTAACAGAGATATTGACATCTTGTCGTATTGAACCAATTCCACGAGTAACCTTTTTTGTACTTCGTAATAATCTGCCAAGAGATAATGCAATTTTTTTTATTTTTTTTGAATCTCCTTCAACAGGTTCTAATGCAATTTCAATTAAAGGAATACCGAGACGATCCAAACTGTATTCTCTTATGTCTCCCTTATCACCAAGTAGTTTTGCAGCGTCTTCTTCTAAACAAATTGATTGAACACCAATTTTTTCACCATCTACATCAATATGTCCTCCTTGGGAAACCAACATAGTTCTCTGAAAACCAGTAGTGTTTGAACCGTCAATTACTGTTTTTCTCATTGGATAAATTTCACTAAAAATATTTGATTCAAGTGCAGATGAAATTATCAGTGCAAGATTTTTTGCATCATCATCTAAATTATGAGGAGGCTCTTCGTCCTGTTCTACCAAACAACTACTTTCTGGATTTGTATAATACACTATTGTTTTAGATTTTGAATTCTCAAAAAGAGCTGCTGGATCATATTCACCCAATTCACTTTTGACTGCTCTTAATTTTCTTTGAAATTTTAAAGTGTATTCATCTGATTCAAGCGGTACACAACTACAGAATAATTTTTTATTAGTAGCTAACTGCTGATGTATCTCAAGACCAACCTTTAATCCAATATTTTCAATAAAAAATTCAGACATTCATATCATTCCTTTTTAATCAGATATTTCAGAAGCAATATTTTGAAGCATTATCTGTTTGACATCTTCAAGGGTTTCTGAATTTCCCAGAGCCCACATGGCTTTGACTAGTGCTACTTCTGGAATCATATTTTCCAAAGAAATTATTCCTAAATTAAGTAAATCACGACCGCTTTCATATACTGTCATTCCTACTCTGCCATCAATACACTGTGAAGTCATGCCTAAGAACATGCCTTTTTCGTTTGCTTTTTTTACATTGTCATACATTGTTTTTCCAATATGTCCTAAACCAGTTCCCTCAAAAATTATTCCGCTATAATTCATTTCAATAATTTTCCCTAAAAGACTGGGATCATATCCTGGATGATATTTTACTAATGCCACTTTTGTATTGAGATTAATCTTTGGCCGAAATTCTTTGATCTTGAAAAACTCGTTTTTCATATTTCTCTGAATTTGCTCATTTACGATAATGAATGCTGGATTACCTCCAATAGTTTGAAATGCGCCTCTTTTACTGGTATGATTCTTTCTAACTCTTGTTCCTAAATGACATGCAATTGTCTCATCATTTTCATCTTGATGCATTACAATATACACGCCATTTGTTTTACAACCAACAAGAAATTTTATTGCACCCATTAAATTTAAGGCTGCATCTGATGAAGCACGATCAGAAGATCTTTGTGAACCTACGAGCGCAATTGGGATAGGAAAACCTGCAAGTGCAAATGAAAGAAATGATGATGTGTAATGCATTGTATCTGTTCCATGTGCAATAATTATCCCTGAATAATTTGAAGTTGAATATTCTTTTAATTTCTCAGCAATTTTTAACCAATGTTCTGGCATTATGTTTTCTGAATATTCTGAAAATAATACTTCAGCATCTATATTGGCAATTTTAGCAAGTTCAGGAACTGATGAATTAAGTTCTTCAGCAGTTAAAACTGGAGTTACTGCACCTGTTCTATAATCTACTTTGCTTGCAATTGTTCCTCCTGTAGATAATAGGAGAATTTTTGGCAAAGCAGGATTTTTTTCTAAATTTTCCTTTTTTTCAATATTTTTTTCAGGACTAGATATTTTCTCTATCTTCTTAATTTTTTCTATTTCTAATCCAATATTGTACCCACTCTTTAATTTGAGAACCAGATGTTTATCGTCAGTATGTTCGTATCTTGGCATAATTATTCCTAAATATGTTAAATCTGCAAGAATTTTGACTGAATCACCAACACCTATTTTGTTAGTTTTTAAAAATTCTAATGATTTTCCAGTATATCCTCTAAATTCAGACATTTACGAGAGTTGGTTTGTCTATTTAATAAAAACTACCTGTAATAGGAGGCCACAAGCTTTTCGCCTATCTTGAGGTTTTTTTGTTCTCTTACTTTCTTTACTGCTGCTTCAAAGTGTTTCATAGTTACTTTGGCATCCTCAGAACTTTTCTCAATGTCTTTGACATCTGGATGTGTATCCAAAAATTCATGAATAACCAGAGATACTGCAGTATTTGCAATTGCAGCAGTGTCTGCACCGCTTAAACCATCTGTTAATTCTGCAATTTTATCTATGTCTACTCGCTGTGGATCTTTAGGATCATCTAGTGTTGGTATTTTTTTAGCATTAATTTCCAAAATCATTTTTCTACCTGCTTTGTCTGGTAATGGTATCTGAATAATTTTGTCAAATCTTCGTGGTCTTAATAATGCTGGATCAATCATATCTGGTCTGTTAGTAGCTGCTAAAACAATAACACCGTGCATATTTTCCATGCCATCCAATTCAGTAAGTAACTGACTGACTACTCTTTCTGTAACAGCTGTTTCTCCTCCTGCTCCTCTAATTGGTGCAATTGAATCAATTTCATCAAAGAATATTACACATGGTGAAGCTTGTCTTGCTCTTCTAAAGATCTCTCTTATTCCTCTTTCTGATTCTCCAACCCATTTTGATAGTAATTCAGGACCTCTGACAGAAACAAAATTTGCTTCACTTTGAGTTGCAACAGCTTTTGCTAATAGTGTTTTACCAGTACCGCTTGGACCGTGAAGTAAAATTCCTCTTGGCATTTTATGTCCTAATTTATCATATAGTCCAGGATACTTCATTGGCCATTCTACTGCTTCTTGAAGCTCACGTTTGACATCTTCCAGACCCCCAACTTCTTCCCATTTTACATCTGGATTTTCAATGAAAACTTCCCTCATTCCAGATGGAGTTACTTCAATCAATGCCTTTTGGAAATCCTCATTATTTACAATTAATTTATCCAAAGTCTCTGGAGGAAGTTTTTCTTCTTCCATGTTAAGTTCAGGAAGTAATCTTCTCAAACATTTCATTGCAGCTTCTTTACAGAGATATTCTAAATCTGCCCCAACATATCCATGACTAACACTGGATATTTTCTCAACATCCACATCATCTGATAGCGGCATATTTCTGCTATGAATGGCAAGAATGTCTTTTCTTCCCTTTTTATCTGGAACTTTGATCTCTATTTCTCTATCAAATCTTCCAG
>CALKVM010000009.1:0-38738 GCA_938049695.1 uncultured Candidatus Nitrosoarchaeum sp.
CAGCAAATTGATTTTAGAATTCCTGAAATTAAAAATGAAATCGAAGCAATTGATTTAGCTAGAATTGAAATCGAATCTAATATTTTGCACTCTAAAGAATCAATTGATGAAACAAACATAAAAAAGAACAAAATTAATGATGATTTGGAAATACTTGATTCTGAAAGAAATAAAATTTTGACAGAACAATCCGTTGCTGCATCTAAAAAATCTGAAATTGATAATAAAATAAAATTACTCTCTGTTCAACTTAATGAAACTAAGTTAAAATTATCTAAAGTAGAAAATGAAAAGGAAGAATCTCAAATTAAAATCAAGTCCAATTCTGACAAGTTATCTGATTTGGAACAAGCAATTATGTCATTTTCTACTTTGAAATTAAGATTAGAGTCTATGATAAATAACCACAATGCCTCTATTTCTGAATTAAAATCTAGAATCTCTAAACTTAATTTAAAAAAATTTAAAACACTAAATGATTTAGAGGAACTTGATCTAATTTTAGAAAAATCAAGTAAAGCCGCAGCTCAATATGACACAAAAATCAAAACAGTAAAGGGAATAATGCATGAAGATTACACTGTTGCTAAACTAAAAGAAGATTCTGATAAACTTGGTATTGAAGGATTGGTTTATGAAATGATTTCTTGGGATAAACAATATGAGCGCTCAGTACTTGCTGTAAGTTCTGATTGGATTAAGGCAATTGTTGTGCCAGACTTTGCAACATTACTTGGCATTGCAGAAGTTGCACGTTCAAAAAATCTTCCCAAATTAAAAATAATTCCTCTTGATGCAATTCCAAAATTCAAATTAGATTTACCAAAGGAATCAGGTGTAATTGGTGTGCTCTCTGATTATGTGCGTTGCAATCCTTCTCATTTTGCTCTTAAAACATTCCTTTTTGGAAATGTTGTTCTTGCTGATTCTAGGGATTCAGCATATCGTATCTCCAAATTGGGTCATAAGGCAGTAACACTGGATGGCGAGTATTTTGAGGCTAAAGGGGGTGCTGTAATAATTGATATTAATTCAAAAATTTCCAAATTAACTAAAATCATCTCTATGAGTACTGATATTGATGGATTGCTCGAATCAATCAGTCTACTTAAAAAATATGTTTTAAATAAAAAACACTCTCTTAAGAAACTTGAAGATTCTATTCAGAATTATGCTGAAAGATTGTCTCTTTCAGAACAATCCCTTGCATCAACTGATGAAAATTATTCTAATCTGCAATCAAGAATTTCATCTGCAATCAATATGAAACAACAACTTGGTACAAGAATTTTTGAATTAAATAGAAGAAACACTAGTTTGCTTGTAGAATTATCTGCCAATGAATCTCATATAGAATCACTTAATGCAAGAATTACCATTGTTGAAGAAAACTATGCCAGTGGAGAACAAACACGAATTGCAAATGAACTGTCTAGGGTGAATACAAAAAAGTCAGACCTTGAAAAACTATACACTACAATAATGAATGAATATCGTGATAAAGATTCACAATTAACTGCATTGCAGACTGATGAAAACAGAAAAAAATCTCAAATAAAAAGTCTCTATGATGAAGAATCTTCATTAAACTCACAACAACAGGAATTAGAAAATAAAATTAAAGAATTAGAGATAAAAAAAGAATCTAAAACTGCAATACTTGTAAAATTGAGAGAAAAAGAACAAGATCTTATCTCTACATCTGGTTCATCAATTGGGCAACTCAAAGAGTATGATGATAAATTAAAAATCCTTTCTGAAAAAGACAAAGAACTCACAAAGGAAATTAATTCTTTGGACAGACAATCTGATTCTTTAACTCGTGATTTGCATGATTTAATTGAAAATGAAACTAAATTACATTCTCTTCTTTCATCTTTTGGATTTGATAAAAATATGGAGACTTTTGATGTTGAATCTATAGTGCACGGACTGACTACTGAATTAAACTCTCTTAATTCTCTTAATTCCAAAGCTCCTGAAACATACCTTGAAGTATCTTATGGATATCGTTCTATGTCTGTACGTAAAAATTCACTAGAAGAAGAACGAAACTCTATTGTAAAATTCATTGAAGATATTGAAAAAGATAAACGTCAAACATTCTTGGATGCATTTGATATAGTAGACAAAGAAATTCGTCTTATTTTTAGTAAAATGACTGGTGGTAATGCTTGGCTTGAATTGCAAAATGAAGATGACATTTTCAATTCTGGAATTTCTTATCTGATTCAATTTCCAAATAAACCAAAAAGAGAATCAACGTCAATCAGCGGAGGTGAGAAAACACTAGCTGCTGTAGTCTTTGTTTTGGCACTACAAAAATTAAAGCCGTCTCCTTTCTATCTTTTTGATGAGGTAGACGCACATCTTGATGCCCCAAACTCTGAAAGACTGGCAAAAATTTTAGAGGAACGTTCTCATGAAAGTCAGTTCATTATTGTTTCTCTAAAAGACTCTGTTGTACAAAAAGCCAAACTCATCTACGGTGTTTATCCAAAAAATGGTGTATCTTATGTTGTTACATACAAAGACAAGCGAATGCCTTCTGTTAGAACGTCCTAGTCTAGATTGACATAGCAAGCAACAAAATGATCCTTTTCTATACTTTCTAAACTTGGTTCTTTTTCACATTTTTCAATAACGTATGGACATCTTGCTCTGAATCTACATCCAACGTAAACATCAATGTCTAGCGGTTCATTGATTCTGATCTTTTTTTCTCTATTGAGATTTTCAGGATCTGGCTCTGAAATTGCGTCAATGAGTGCTTGAGTGTAGGGATGTTTTGGTTTTAGCAATACCTCATCAATTAACCCCATTTCTACAATTTTTCCAAGATACAAAATTCCTATTTTTTGACCAAAGTATCTGGCAGTTGCTAAATCATGAGTGATGTATATGAAAGAAATTTGATATTTTTTTTGCAACTCTTGCATTAATTCCAGCATCTCTGCTCTTATGGAAACATCTAGCATTGAAACAGGTTCGTCTGCAAGAATTATCTTTGGTCTTAATGCCAGCGCCCTTGCAAGTACTACTCGCTGTCTTTGTCCGCCTGATAGCATATGTGGGTATTTTTTTAGAACCTCTTCGGCAGGTTCAAGTTTTACTTCACGTAGTACTTCTATGACTCTTTTTCTTCTATCATCTTTATTTCCAATTTTATGAATTTCAAGTGGTTCTGAAATAATATCTGCTACATTCATTCGTGGATTTACTGAATCATATGGATCTTGATGTATCATTTGACAATTCATTCTAATTTTTTCTAAACTTTTTTTATCATTTTTAATCTCTTGATCTTCAAATAATATCTTCCCTGAATCTGCATTAATGGATTTAAGAATTAATTTTGCTATTGTTGACTTGCCTGAACCTGATTCACCCGCTATTACAAAGACTTCTCCTTTTTTTAGAGAGAATGATACATCATCTACTGCTTTTACTGTGATGGTTTTAGAACTGAAAATACCTTTTTTAATAAAAAACTTACTCAAATGTTCTATTCTTAAAATTTCATTCAATACATGGAATTGAATAAAGAAGTATATCAAGAAATATAATTCACGCCTGTTTATTTGGGATAAAGCATTTATGTCAAATAAAATCTGTTTTAATACTTGAGTAAAACAATTCAAAAAAATCTAAATTACAAAAAATATCAGGTTGACTCTAAACTACAATATTTCAAACCTAATTCTACTAAACTTGAAAAGAGTTTTGCAGATGAAATATCTTTTAGCTTGAATCAACATTCTAAATTTATTAGTCCTAAATTTTTTTATGACAAAAAAGGCTCTGAATTATTTGAAAAAATCTGTGAATTGTCCGAATATTATCCTACGAAAACAGAAATCAGTATTCTCAAAAAACTAAAAAATGAATTACCTCTATATCTTGATGGTTCTTTTAGATTAGTCGAACTTGGCAGTGGCTCTTCTGTAAAAACAAGGCTAATTTTAGACATATTGAATCAATCTCAAGATGCAATTGAATACTTTCCAATTGACATCTCTGAAATTTTGACTGAAAGTTCAGCATTACTTCAACGAGATTACAAGGATTTGCACATAACTGGAATAATTGATACATATGAAGGCGGTCTTGAATTTCTAAAAAACTATGATGACAAAAAAAATCTAATTATTTTCTTGGGTTCTAGTTTTGGAAACTTTACATCTGATGAAGGAAAAGAATTTTTGGAGAAAATTAATTCAACTATGAAAGACAATGATCTTTTCTTAATTGGTTTGGATTTAGTAAAAAATAAAATAATTTTAGAAAATGCATATAATGATTCTCAAGGTGTAACTGCCCAGTTTAATCTTAATGTCTTGTCTAGAATTAATGATGAATTAGATGCTGATTTTAATCTGAATAATTTTATCCATTGTGCAATATACAATGAAAATGATCAAAGAATTGAAATGTATTTGAAATCATTGGTAAATCAATCTGTCATTATATCAAAAGCAAATGTTTCATTAACCTTAAAGAAAAATGAATTAATTCACACTGAACATTCTCATAAATACAAATTATCTCAAATACGTGAATTAATGCATCAAACTGGATTTGACATTAAAAATACTTGGTTAGATGAAAACAATCATTTTGCATTGACTTTAGTCTCTAAAAACACTTGAATTCTAATTATTCTCGGCACATCTAAATCCTGAAAATAACCATCTCTCGTCTAATCTGAAAAAATTTCTATAGCTTCCACGAATTGACCTTTTTGGTGTACCAAAAGATCCTCCACGCAATACTTTTTGATTTGTAAACCACTTGTCATTATATTCCTCAAATCCTGTCTTAAATCCAGGATATCCGATAAATTCAGACGCTGTCCATTCCCACACATCTCCGATCATTTGATGACATCCTGATGGGCTCACCCCATTAGGATATGATCCTATTTCTGTACACCCCCAATGATATGATTCTAGTAAATTGGAATTTTGTTCTGTTGGCTGTTCATTTCCCCATGGAAATACTGTCTTTTGCTGTTTTTCTTCATTCCAACATGCAGCTTTCTCCCACTCTGCTTCTGTTGGGAGTCTCTTTTTTGCCCATTTACAATATGCCTCTGCCTCATAATAGCTAACATGACATACTGGTTCTTTTGGATTTAATTTTCTAATCCCTAGAAAATCTCTTACTTTCCATTGACCGTCTGTTTTTTCCCAATACATTGGTGATCTCCATTCATTCTTTTTCACTTTCTCCCATCCGTCTGAAAGCCAATACTTGTAGGTGTCATACCCACCATCTTCCATGAATTCTAGATATTGTTCATTAGTAACTGGAAATGCATCTATGGCATAGTCATCAAGATACACTTTGTGTTCTGGTAATTCAATGTCATAACAATAATCTACACCATTATACCCCATCGTGTATATCCCACCTTTGATGCCTATTGATTTTTGTTCAAAATTTGATGAGTGTGGTTTTTCATTTTTTCTAACTGGTCTATACTGTTCTGCTAGTAAATGTTGCAGATCATAAACTAACAATTCTTGATGTTGATATTCATGATGTAGTCCAATGATAATTAATTTAATTGCATCGTTATTGTGTGCATTTGATTCGATAAAGTGATTTACTCTTTGGCTGATTGTATTAAAATATTGAAAAATTTGCTCAGTTGTAGGTCTTGAGATAATCCCTCTCTTGTCTTTATCTTGTGGTATCCCAAATTGTTGATAATATGAATTTAGATATTCTGAAAATTCTTTCGAATAAAATTCATAATTTTTATCTATTTTACTCATGATTGTTTCATAAATCCAACTTACATGTCCTATGTGCCACTTTGGTGGACTGGTGAAAAATGCAGTCTGTACTACAAAATCATCTTTTTCTAAAGTTTTTACTAATTCCAGTGTACTGCTTCGTATTTCTTTGAATTGTTCTAAAAGTGGGTTTCGCTCTTCTATGTCTGTGGACGTTGTCATTTTTTAATATCCTCTTGCAAATATTGGAGTTGCAATACTTTGCTCTTGACAGTAAATACACTTTCCACCTGTGTTTTCACTACCAAACGGAATCACTCTGATGTCTGCCCCTGTCTCTTCTTTGATTTTTTCCTCACATTCTATTTTACCACACCAATATGCATTGAAAAAACCTCCTTTTCCTATTTTTGATTTGAATTCTGTATAGTCTGAAATATTTATTGTATTTTCACTGGCTTTTACTCTTGCAATTTTTAGCATGTCTTTTTGTATCTCATCTAATATTGTGACTATTTTTTCAATCTCACTAAACCCTACGCTTATTTTTTCTCGATTGTATCTTTTTGCTAAAATGACTTGTTGTTTTTCTATATCTTTTGGTCCGATCTCAATTCTTAATGGGATTCCTTTTAGCTCCCAATCATTGAATTTGTAACCCGGTGTTAACTCACTTCTATCATCTACATGAACTCTGATTTTTTTTGATTCTAATTGTTCGCGAATTTCATTTAATTTTGGAAGTACTATTTCTTTGGCCTCATCTGATTTGTAAATTGGAACCATCACTACTTGAATTGGTGCTACTTTTGGTGGAAGTACAAGACCTTTGTCATCACCATGCACCATAATCATGGCACCAATTAATCTCCATGATACTCCCCAGGAAGTTTGCCAAGCAAATTGCTCGACATTGTCTTTGTCTGTAAATTTTACTTCAAATGGAACTGAGAAATTCTGCCCAAGAAAATGAGATGTTCCCATCTGGAGAGCTTTCCCATCTGGCATTATTGCTTCCATAGTTGTTGTATACACTGCTCCTACAAATTTTTCTTTTTCACTTTTTTTACCTGTAACTACTGGAATGGCCAATTCATCTTCAACGGTATTTTTGTAAATTTCTAAAATCTTCATTACTTCTTTTTCTGCCTCTTCTTGAACTGCATGAACCGTATGACCTTCTTGCCATAGAAATTCTGAAGTTCTGATAAATGGTTTTGTAGCTTTTATCTCTGCCCTTAACGCTGTATTCCAAAAATTAATCTTTAATGGTAAATCTCTCCAACTTTGTATCCATTTAGAATACATCGTATATGCCAAAGTTTCTGAAGTTGGTCTAAGTGCGAGCCTATCTCCCAATTCATTTTCTCCGGAATGTGTTACCCAGAATACCTCTGGATTAAATCCTGCAAAATGTTTTTGCTCTTTTCCTAAAAGTGACTCTGGAATTAAAATTGGAAGAAATCCATTTCTAATTCCATTTTTAGAAAATTTTTCATCAAAAGTGTTTCTCAATGATTCCCAAATCGAGTAACCTTCAGGCCTTAACACTATCAGGCCTTTTACTGGTGCATAATCTGCCAGTTTTGCTTTTAGTACAACTTGAGTATACCATTCACTAAAGTCTGCCTCTTTTGAAACTGTAATTCCAATGTCTTCTTTACTCAAACTAGAATTCAAAGAAATAATTTTACTAATGAGCCTTTCGTGATAAATTATATAATATCTGATCAGTGCGGTCTTTAATTTTTATTTTAACGAGTCGCCTTTACATAGGACTTTTCCCATAACTCTACTTTGGAAGTTTGGACAAACAAAACATTGGACAAATTGAATTTCCTTCTTTAATACTGGACAATTCACAAATTCTTGCTTCATTTTTTTGAGCATTTTTGGACTAACTCCTTTGAGTTTTAATTTTCCTTTCTCATCCATCATGCCTGATACCTTTAACTCCTCTTTTACTTCGTCTGGGAGTTTTTGTTTTGCTTCAGTTATCTCTATTACTACTTCGTATTTGTGTTCTAATTCTCCCATATCTGGTTGAATTAGTTTCCTTGATTTATTACTAGCGTTTTTAGATCTAAAGAAAGTTTAAACTTTAATATAATTAGTAATTTTTTTGCAAATCAGAAATCAATTGCTGGCAATTTTTGATGTTGAAGGGGTTCTATACGATGCAGAGTATCTCCCAATTCTTGCAGAAAAACTCAACAAGGAAGATGAAATTTGGGAAATTACAAAACAAGGTATTCAAGGTGTAATTAATTGGGAAGAGGGTCTTAAAACAAGAGTTGCTGCATTAAAGGGTCTTGATTATACTGTATGCAAAGACATTGCCGATGCTCTACCTATAATGACTGGTGCAAAAGAGGCATGTAGAGTTTTAAAAGCAGCAGGATGGAAATTAATGGCAATCTCCGGGGGCTTTACAATAATGACTGATAGATTACAAAAAGAACTGGATTTGGATTATATTTTTTCAAATGAACTAATTTTCAAAAATGGAAAATTAGATGGTGTGACATTGCAGGTTGATTCTGATAAATCAAAATCAGCTAAAATCAAAATTGCAGAATGGAATGAAAAGAAAGAAAATATCGTATGTGTTGTAGATGGTGCAAATGATATTAAATTATTTGATGTTTCTGGTCTAGGCATTGCTTATAGAGCCCAAGATGTGGTAAAAGATTTGGCAACTACCACCTTGGAAGAAAAAGATCTTTCAAAAATACTTGATATTATAAATAAACACTATAATCTAAAATTGGAAACCACGACTACTGCATAAACAATATCTTACTGTATTTTTACAACAATTGTGATTGCAAATCATTCCAATACACATAGAAAAAGAAATAGAACCTGATGATGATATATCAAAATTGATAATTAATTCAGAAGAAATTCATAATGGTGATATTTTAGTCATTGCTCAAAAAATCATCTCAAAACAAGAAGGTCGTATAGTTGAACTATCATCCGTAGTGCCTTCTTTATTGGCAGAAGGTATAAGCTCTGAATATAAAAAAAATCCCCGTATTATGGAATTGATTCTAAATGAATCAAAGCAAATAATTCGAATGGATCATGGAATACTGATTGTTGAAACAAAAAATGGATTCATCTGTGCAAATGCTGGCATAGATGAAAGCAATGTCAAAAATGGATTTGCTACATTACTTCCTCTCAACTCTGATGATTCCGCAGAAAACATTCGTAAGGAAATTCTAAAAAAAACAAACAAGAATGTATCTGTTATTATTGCTGATACATTTGGACGTCCGTTTAGAATGGGGCAGACTAATTGTGCTATTGGGATTTCTGGTATGAATCCTATACTTGATTATATTGGAACTCAGGATTCTTTTAAAAAAACCTTACATGTAACTGCAATTGCAATTGCTGATGAACTTTGCTCAGCGGCGGAACTAGTAATGAAAAAAGCAATAAACTGTCCTGCTGCAATTATACGTGGTTATGATTTCAAAAATGAATCCTCGTCAATCCATGATCTCATCCGTCCTCAAAATGAAGATTTATTTCGATAACTAGTATATTGTTTGCAATAGGATTATAATCCAAAGAAGAAAATTTTACTTGAAATTGATTATCAAGACTGAACTACACTGTCATAATTCATTCTCAAATTTTCATGTAGGTGATAAAGAAGCACCATATGATTGCAATGTCTCCATAAGGGATCAATTAGACCGCTCTTATAATTTGGGATTGGATGCAATCTTTGTTACTAATCATAATACTCTGGATGGATATTCTCAGTTATTACAATATAAAAAAGATCACCCAAAATTTCAAAATATTGAAGTTTATCCCGCAGAGGAAATAACTACTGATACTGGTGCACATGTTTTAGCATATGGCATTTATGATGAAATTGGACCTGGAATTGCTTTAGAAGAGATAATCGATGAAATTAGAAAACAGGGTGGTGTTTCATCCGCACCACATCCTTTTAGTTTGCTAGATGCACTTCGTGACAGTGCCAAAAAATGTGATATGGTTGAGGTATTCAATAGTAACAATGTAGATATTCTTTCAAATGCACGAGCAACTCAATTTGCATTAGATAATAAAATGACCCAAGTCGCTGGCAGTGATTCACATGTTCTTTCAACACTGGGGCGTTGTGTTAATCTGATAGAATCTGAAAATAATCTCGATAGCATATTGCAATCAATGAAACATGGGAAGATTGAAATTTTACAAACTGGATATGCGTTACAAAATGAAACACTTGATCATCTGAAATATAAAATTCATAATTCAAAAGATTATTTGATTGATTATATTTCAGAACATTATCCAAATGCAAAATGGCTTTTAACTTTTTTATTACGTGTTTATGATGTCAATCAAAACAGCCACATTTGGTCACTATTTTACAAAATAGCACTCTTTCTGATGAAAAGAATTTCACAAAAAATTAATTTCCAAAATCAGGACCCTGGATTTATGAAAGATCGAAATCTTACCACCATGTTCAAAATGGCATTATAATTAAAAATAGGACAAGCTAAACTCAAATAGATTTTAATATGACAAAACGAGCATCATGAATTAGTACCGTTATGTCTGAATCAAATGAGAAAAAATTAGATGCGACTGGACTGTTTTGTCCAGAGCCTGTATTTAGGACTAAAATTGAAATTGAAAGAATGCAGGTAGGACAAGTGTTAACTGTATCTGCAGATGATCCTGCAGCTGAGGATGACATTTCAAGATGGGTGACAAGAAATGGTCATGTTTTATTAGATATGAAAAAAGATGGCAATACAATCACATTTCAAATTAAAAAGGTGAGATAAAACAAAATCATGGCATCTGCATCTAGTTCTGATATTTTAGACCGTATTGGTAACACACCGCTTGTAAAATTGGACTCTCTTTCAAATCAAAAAGTTACATATTTTGCAAAACTTGAAGGTCACAATCCTTTTGGCTCTGTAAAAGATAGGGCTGCATACTGGATGATTAAAGACGGTGAGAAGCGAGGTAAACTTACAAAAGGAAAAAGTATCATTATTGAACCCACATCTGGAAATACTGGAATTGCATTAACTGGCATCGCAAATTTACTTGGTTACAAAGTTGAGATTGTGATTCCTGAAAAAGCCAGTAATGAAACTAAGGATATTATTAGAAATCTAGGCGCCAAAGTTTTTGAAACTAGTGATGATCTTTGCCCAAAGGTTGGCGCTGGAACTGATCAAAGTATCGCGTTGGCAACATCAATAGCATCATCAAGACCTGACACGTATTACTCTCCAAATCAGTATGCAAACGAGGCAAATTTTATGGGTCATTATGCTGGAACAGGCCCTGAAATTTGGAAACAAACTGATGGAAAAGTCACTCATTTTTTTACAGGTGTTGGAACTGGAGGAACAATTACTGGAATTGGAGCATTTCTTAAAGAAAAAAATCCAGATGTTAAAATTATTGGATGTCAACCACAACAAAATCATCTAATTCAAGGATGGCGAAATTTTGATGAATCTGCAAAACCTGATCTGTTTTTAAAACGAGAAAGTGTAGTTGATGATTGGGTATATGTTGATAATGATGAGGCATTCTCTGTTGTAAAAGAAGTACTTTTAAAAGACAAATTATTGATCAGTCCTTCTTCGGCAGCTGTTTATGCATGTATGAAAAAATATCCTATTCCTGAAGATGGATGTGTAGTTGGAATATTTGCTGATGATGGAAGAAAATTCAAGAGTGTTTATGCTAAACAAAATATCATGACTGAAAATGAATTTGATGATGCTCTTAAAGAAGCAAAACACATGTCTGAATTAGCCTATTAACTTTCAAATATATGAATTCTTTTGTGTTGTTTTTACTCTAAAATATTTTTTAGATGAGTTTCATAAAACTCTCGAAAAAACTTATTCATATCCATTTCATGACGCAGACACGCATTGCCTGATTCTATTAGTTTCTCTCTGAGTTCTTTGCTCCACTTACTTTGTTGTTTGTCTTTTGATTTAATGATTGATGGATTTTGTTTTACTTCTTCCATGTTCATTATTAGCTTTAATCCAAGATGGTGTAGTTTGCTTATGCTGAGTAAAAATAACCCTGATTGCTTCTTATCTGCCAAATTTATCAGTGCGTGTGCTTGGGTATAGTACTCTGTTCCCTTTTCATTATATTTCTTAAATTCATTGATGCGTTTTTGCCAATATTGTTCTGTAGTATTTTCTATTATTTTGTAATTAAATTGAATTTCAGATAGTTCTTTTCCTAATTTGGCTAAATTACCACTATATTCTTTGGCTGATTTTTTTAATTTTTCAAGTTCTTCAGTCATGATATTCCTAAATTTTTCTGCAATAAAGAGTTTGGAATCTAATTTTGAGCATGATTTTTCCATATATCATTTGATATTTTTGAATAATCCATTATGCATTTTTCACAAAACGAATCCCATTCTCCAATTTCTAAAACTCTGAAAAACTCTATTGTCCACTCATATGGTGGTTCTTTTCTGTATTGGAATTGCTGAATTGTGTAGATATCTTTTTCATTAAATTTATTCAAACATTTTTTGCATTGTGCGTTTTTCATTAGTTAATTTATGGTTCTGATTCTATTTTTAGGTATTTTCCGTAAGGTACTTGTCCACATCTATTGCAGCCATACATCCAAACCCTGCTGCAGTAACTGCTTGTCTATAACTTCTATCATGTACATCTCCTGCTGCAAACACCCCTTCGATATTTGTATGTGTTTTATTTTTTAAAATAATGTATCCTTCATCATCTAAATCAATTTGTTTCTTGAAAAGTTTTGTATTTGGCTCATGACCAATTGCAACAAAAAGACCTGCGACATCAAGTGTTTTTTCTTCACCTGTTTTGATATTTTTTAATACTGCCTGGTGCATTTTTTGATCCCCTTTGATGTCTATCACTGCAGAATTCCAGTGAAATTTTATTTTATTATTTTTAATTGCTCTTTCTTGCATTATTTTGCTTGCCCGTAATGATCCCCGTCTGTGTACTATATGCACAGTTGTAGCAAATTTGGTGAGAAATGTTGCTTCCTCAACTGCAGAATCCCCTCCTCCCACTACTATTAATTCTTGATTTCTAAAAAATGGACCATCACATGTTGCACAATACGATACTCCTTTTCCTGCAAACGTCTGCTCTCCCTGCACTCCTAATTTTCTAGGATTTGCACCTGTTGCAATAATTACTGCTCTCCCCTCATATTCTTCTGAGGCTGTTAGAACTTTGAATGGTTTATGTCTGAAATCTACATCTACTACTTCATCATCTATGATGGTGGTTCCCATTCTCTGTGTTTGTTTTCTCATTTCTATCATTAAATCTGGACCCATTACCCCTTTTTCAAATCCCGGATAATTCTCAACTTCTGTTGTATTGACTAATTGACCCCCTGGTAATATGCCTGATAAAATAAGTGTGTCATATCCTGCTCTTGAACAATAAATTCCTGCAGTATACCCTGAAGGGCCAGCTCCGATAATTACTATGTCAAATTTTGTTTTCTTTTTATTTGGCATCTTTGGTGATTCATCTTTGTTTTCAAGTATTGTTGCACCAGAGTCTGCAGCCATCATAATATGACATCTTTGAATTTCATTAATTTAAGTTAATGATCCTCTGATTAGCCATTAATAATCACGTCATTGTTAATTTCTTTAACACTTGTTGATGGGCTTCACATAATTTTCCATTTTCTAACTGTGAATATAACAGGTCTTTTTGCCAATGTGCATTATAAAGTCTACATTCTGTTTTATCACAAAATGCATCACCTGTTTCAAAATAAAATATTGCTTGTAGCAGATATCCTTCTATGATTTTTGATAGGCGGACATCGTCATATTCTAGATACGTTCCTTTGTATTTTTGTTTTATTGACTCTACATTTATGCCCTGGGTGAAATTTGATATTAGATCTAAATAGTACTTTCTTGGTTTTGCTGGGGCTTCAATTATTCCTGTTGTTGAAATTATTGAAGGATTTGCACCGATTAATGCTCTTCCATGATATCTGTAATCATTATAATCATATGTGCATGTCAATTTGTTTGTAAAAAATATATGAAATAAATCTGATGATGTTTCCTCATTTGGAATTAACTCTGTTAGTACTTTATGAATTTCAAATCCATCATACATGATGATGTTTTCTGTTTTTGCAGTATCTTCAAAATTTGCTTCTTCAAAAAGAATTTCCTCTGTACTGGGACTGTGTTTTTCATATGGTTTTTTGAGATTAAAAATTCTGCATGATGCAATTTTTACAGCAGTGTCTTTTTTTGAGAATTTTAGAATGCTATTCCTTGTTTCAACTTGAACTGGAAATGTTTCTTTCAGAAAAACAGCCAATCTTTCAAGTCGAATCTGGGAAACCCCAGGCTCATCATACAAAAATATTTTTGAGATCTTCAATGAATCAATAAATTATTGATTGTTTATCTTTCTAACTCTTTGATTTTTTCTGCTGTGATTTCAGCTGCTTTTCTTCCTGAAAATAACATTGAACCATACGTAGGACCCATTCTTGCCAGTCCATATGTTTCAGTTACAGACATTCCTGCTGCAACTAATCCTGGATACACCTCACCTGTATGATTAACCACATGCTCCTCTCCTTCGTTTACATACATTGGATTCATTCCCTTCCATTCTACCAAACCTCTATCGACTAGTCGTTTCACTGCAACTGAATCATGACCTGATGAATCAATAACCATTTTTGCCTCTAGTGCAATTGGATCGACACATGTAATGTTTCTTGGTAATGCTGATACTGGCATCCAATTAACAACAATGCCTGTAACTCTACCGTTTTTTAAAACAAGATCATCAAATTTTGTAAGATTGAGGAATTTTACTCCTGCATCACATGCAGCTGCAATTAATTTTGAAACTGCGTGTGGTCCTGGTGTTAAATACAATCCCTCTGAAACTTTTTTGTATGGAACACCTAACTCGTCCCACATTTTTTGGGCTGGCTCTCTTACTGTTACTGGATTCATCATGTATCCGCCCAACCAATAACCTCCGCCTAGGTAATTATTTTGCTCAATAACTAAAACTTTGAAACCCATATTTGAAAGATCTCTGCTTGCAGTTAATCCTGCAGGTCCTGCTCCTATAATTATCACATCTGATTCCGCTCTGTCTATTAGAACTGCGTGCCATTCATTTGCAATTGCACGAGTAATCTCAACTTCACGAACATCCGTAAATATTTTTGTTGATTTTTCTGCAACAGTAGCTTTTTGCATGAAAATAATGATTCTTAAAACCAATTAATACTTTGCCACAAATTTTTTAAAATTAGGGCAAACTAATTCTAATCTGCTAAATTATTTACAATATGAGGAAAATTCATGTATGGTCTTGAAACTTTATCTCCTAAACTTCCCCCATATCAAAAATTTATATCATAACTCGAGGACTTTCTATTGTATTGACAATATCTGATCTTAAACAATCGTATCCGGATTCATCCAGACCTAAAATTAATTGGGCAAGAATTGAGGAAGCTGAGGATTTTGCTAATACTGTAAAATTATTCCGCCAAGGAAAATACAATGAAGACAGCTTTAGACGATATAGACTCCAGCATGGGGCATATGGCACCAGAATGACTAATGATTATGCCATGGTCCGAATCAAATTACCTGCAGGAGAAATATACCCACTTCAACTTGAAAAAATATCTCAACTAAGTGAGCAATTCTCTATAGGTAGTGCTCATTTTTCTACAAGAGAAAATATTCAACTGCACTGGGTAATCTTAGAAGATGTTTCAGAAATTTTGCGTGGACTTGCTGAAGTAGGTCTTACATCACGCGAAGCATGTGGTAATTCTGTTAGAAATGTAATGTGTAGTCCTTTGTCTGGTGTTTGTCCTGATGAGGAATTTGATTCTACACCATACGCCCTTGCAACAGCTAGATTCTTTTTAAGAAATCCAATGTCTCAAAATCTTCCAAGAAAATTCAAATTTAATTTTACATGTTGTGAAAAACATGGAATGGTAAGAATGGTTGATGTTGGATTGATTCCACAAACTAGAGATTTGGATGGTTCTATTCAAAAAGGATTTAAAATTTTTCTTGGTGGTGGGTTGGGTAACAAGTCTTTTGTAGGTAATCAGTTAGAAGAGTTTACTCCCGAAGAAGATCTTTTGTATACTTCAATTGCTGTAATGCGTATTTTTGATAGATTAGGTGATAGGAAAAATATGGCCCGAAATAGAATGCGTTATCTTGTAAATGATATGGGTTGGGAAAAATTCCAAAATCTAGTTCTTAAAGAAAGAGCTATAGTAAGGGCAACTCAATCCGTTGTCACTCGTCTTGAAGTAGATCATACACCATCAATAATTAAAAAACCAATCAAAATATCTGATGAAAGTGGAAGTTCAATTCCTGATGGATATACAAGATGGCTAAAAACTAACACCCTAAAACAAAAACAGACTGAATATCATTCTGTATTCATCACACTTGAGGCTGGAGATATTACATCAAATCAGTTAACCTCACTGGCAACCCTAACTCGAGAATTCTCATCAGAAGGTCATGCAAGAGCAGGATTTGTACAAAACATTGCATTACGTTATGTCCATGAGGATGATTTGGCACGTCTGTATTCTAAACTGCTTACCGTGGGATTGGCAAAGTCTGGTGCATTAACCATGGCTGCTCCTATAGGTTGCTCAGGTACAACTTCATGTAATCTTGCTTTGACTAACTCTCATAGATTGGCAAAGGAAATTCAAAGAAAATTCCTAGAACTCAAACTAGACCAAGATGATGATTTGCGTGATTCCTCCATTAAGATAAGCGGATGTCCAAATTCATGCGCACAACATGGAATTGCCACAATTGGTTTCTTTGGTGGAGGAGGAAGAGCTGGAAAAGAAATGTATCCTAACTATCAAATGTCTTTGGGAGGACGCTCTGATGGAGAAACAATGCTTGGTGCCACGTGTCATAGAATTCCTGCAAAAAGAGTAATTCCTGTAATTTTAAAAATTATTGAATTATTCAAACAAAATAAAAAATCGAATGACACCCTTACAGATTGGATTCATAGAATTGTAAATGGAAAAGAAGATTCTGAAATAAAATCTATCCTTGATATGAGAAAAGCTTTGGATTCATTTACAATTCCACCTACAAAAGAAGAAGATCCTGATTTTTACAATGATTATGGAAGTGATTCTAGTTATCATACAAAAACTGGAAAAGGTGAATGTGCAGCATGAGCCAAGAAAAAACAATCAAAACAACAACTGATGTTGATTCGCTGAGATCTGAAATTAGAGATAAAAGTGTCAGAGTAATTGACGTACGAAGAGAAGAAGATTACAAGCAAAGTCATATTCCAACTGCAGTAAATCTCCCACTGGCAAATTTATTATCTGATGATAGCCCTGATCGTGTTTTAAAACTTGTAAATGCAATGGGCATAGGAGATGAAACACGTGTGGTGGTTTACGATGACACCTTTGGCGCACTTGCATCTAGAGTTGCTTGGACATTGGAATATCTTGGTCACTCTGATGTGTCTTTACTTGAAACAACTTTTAGTAAATGGAAATCACTTGGTTTGGAAAATGATGATAAGATACCAGAAATACAAAGCAAAGAACACTCTATTCATCTAAAACCTGAAATTTTAGCTACTTTTGATTACTTGGAAACATCAAAAGATAAACCACATGTGATTCTTATTGATAATAGAGAGAGATTGAACTATCTGGAACAGCATATTCCTGGTGCAATTAGTCTTCCATATAGAACTCTTGCAACTCAAGATAAAATTTTACGACCTAAGGATGATATGAAGCGACTATTAGATAATCGGGGAATTTCAGGTAATGCTGAAATCATTACTTATTGTGGGAGTGTTGGAACTCTTTCAGGTTTGGCTTATTACGCACTAAAATCAGTCGGTTTGCCTAATGTCAAACTCTATGTGCGCTCTTTCAAAGAATGGAAAAGCCTTGAGAAACCAATAGCAAAACAACAGGATGCAAACTATTGGGATTTGTCTGCAGAATAACTAGGATATTTCATTTCTAAGCTTTTTGGTAACTGTGACTTCTATATTATCAAAAAGATTTAGCATCTTACCTTTGTTTTCAATAAGATAATCAACACCTCTGTCTTTTAATCTAATCTTCCACAATCTAATCTCTCTATGTTCTTCAAAGAATTGTTCAATCATTTGTTCACCTGATTTTGTTGGGTCGATAAACTCGTCAAATATTTGAATTGTTTTTTCAACATTTTCTTCTTCTATTGATTCTCTAACTGACTGTATGGCTTGACTGAGCTCTTTTAAATTCTTGATTGGTTTTGGTAATTGTTTTTTTGTAATTCCAAATAATCCTTTTTTCTCTTTTCCCATTCTTTCTACGACATCTGCTGCAAGATCATATATTGGAATTTTACTTAGACCGTCTCGTTTTTCATGCTGAACAATTAATCCCTTTTCAAGCAATTTTCTTAATGCGTCGTCTGCATCAGCTTTATCTAGAAATGTTGTCCAGACAATAGCACCAAGTGTATGATACCCTTGTCTGATTGATTCTAAAACTACTACCTCTACGATTCTTTTGAAGCCTTCTTCAATTTTCACATTTGTGAAATCTTTATCTCTAATTGATTTTCTTGCATTTTTTACATCAATCTCAATTGAACGCTTTAATGCTTCAAGTGATTCTGGAACTTGATTTACTAGAGACAGAAAACATGCTTTGTTATACCACGCCATTCCATATGTGGGATCTGACTCTACTGCTTTTTCAATTGCATCTAGCGCTTTTGAATAATTTTTTTGTTCATAATGGACTAGTGCTTTTAAATTCCAAGCTTCTGGGTTGGTGACATCTATATCTAAAATTTTATCATAAATCTTTAGTGACTCATTGTATTCTTCCAAGTGAAATCTTGCATAGCCTAATTTCATCAAAGTCTCGATGTTGTCTGGCTCAATTCGTAATGCCTGCTCAAAAATAACTGCTGCCTCTTCGAGCTTTTCATCAGCCATCAAGTTTACTCCTGTTTTAAATAATTTTTTACGATTATAGTCAGGATCTACTAGACCTGTCTCTTCTACTAGATCTGTATTTTTAGATTTTATCTCTTTTTCAACTGATTTTTTTTGAAATAGCTTCTTCACTAGCTCAACTTGGACATTTAGTCTAGATAAATACTATCCTGAATCGAGCCTAGTTCTAAATATGTCTAAATCTCTGAAAATGTAGAAATACTTGGAATTTACACAAACGATGTGTCATCTCGTCCAAGATTAGAGGTTCAAGGTCAATCACCATTCAAACAATCCGGTATTTACGAGGTCCAGATTTTCATTGCTGACTCGATGCCACATGTTGATAAAATTAGAAATAAACAATTTTCTTCATTATGGAAGGGACATTTTCATCTTCGAGTAAAAGATGGAATATTCACAGAGACACTTGGTTCTGATGAAAATCCAATCCCTTCATCTGTCTATGATCTTGATACTGTTTGGATTGTTGTTACTGATCTATTCTCTTCATTACATTCTGTTTTTGATGTCTCTTTAAGAAAATCGTCAAAAGAAACTAAACATGAAACTAGAACTGAAATCGAATCACCAAAACCACAACGTATTGCAAAATCTACTGATTCTTTTACTGCAACTGGTTATGCTGGCCCACAAGGTAGCAAAGGGCCATCTGGTCCACAAGGTGTATCTGGTGACAAAGGACCATCTGGTGATAAAGGTCCACAAGGCATTCAAGGTCCACAAGGTGACAAAGGACCATCTGGTCCACAAGGTGTATCTGGTGATAAAGGTTCTCAAGGTGACAAAGGTGTATCTGGTGATAAAGGTCCTCAAGGAGAAAAAGGAATAACTGGTGATAAAGGGGATAGAGGTGATAAAGGAATTTCTGGTCCTATTGGCGATAAAGGTGACAAAGGTTCAACAGGACCATCTGGTGATAAAGGTCCTGAAGGACTGAGAGGTTCACTTGGTTCTCAAGGAGAAAAAGGATTAACCGGTCCTACTGGTGATAAAGGTCAAATCGGATTACGTGGAGTTCCTGGCGATAAAGGTGACAACGGTCCACAAGGAGTTCCTGGCGATAAAGGATTAACAGGTCCTACTGGTCCACTAGGAGAAAAAGGTCCACAAGGTCCACAAGGTGTACAAGGAGAAAAAGGATTAACAGGTCCTACTGGTCCACTCGGTGACAAAGGTCCCACAGGTCCACTAGGTGATAAAGGCCCGCTAGGTCTACAGGGAATTTCCGGCGATAAAGGATTAACAGGTCCTACTGGTCCACTTGGCGATAAAGGTCCACAAGGTCCAGTAGGTCTAATAGGTGAAAGAGGTCTAAGAGGTCCTGAAGGTCCACTAGGAGAAAAAGGTCCACAAGGTCCACAAGGTCCTGCAGGTGCAAAAGGATTAACCGGAGTTCCTGGTCCACTGGGAGAAAAAGGAGAAAAAGGGCCAACAGGTATGCAGGGCGATAAAGGATTAACAGGTCCTACTGGTCCACTAGGTGATAAAGGTCCACAAGGTCCACAAGGCCCACAAGGTGAAAGAGGTTCATCTGGCCCATCTGGAGAAAAAGGTCCACAAGGTCCACAAGGTATTCAAGGTCTACAAGGTGAACGAGGTCCAACCGGTCCATTTGGCCCACAAGGCGAACATGGTCCAATAGGCGAACAAGGTCCAGTAGGTCCAGCCGGTCCTAGAGGTCCACCTGGCCCACCTGGAGAAAAAGGTCCAGCAGGTGGAATGTCTATAGAACAAAAAGCACTATTCAAAGAACTTTTAGAAATAATGACTAACAAAAACATCATTAGCACTGAAGAACAAATCAAACTAATGAGTTATCTTTACTAATGTTTGAGAAAGTGAATTACTGATGAGTGAAAACCCTGAAAAAATAGAATTCAAAATGTTGGATTATAAACGTCTTGAAAATGACTTTGTATCTTTTGAATTAGAGGATGGAACAATTGTAAAAGTCAAAGTTGATTTAGACCGAGTTGGCAAAGCTGTTAATTTTAAAAATCCTGATGGTACTCCTCATTACGCAATTAACACTTCTGTAAAACTATCTATCACTCCACCCGATAAGACATTCACTGTTGAAAAAAATACTCTTAAAGGAAAAAGCTCACAACCTCCAAGCCAAATGTTTAGCTGATTCTAGAAATTAAAATTAGAAAAAGGAAAAACAAATCGTCATATAATGACGATTGTTAATTTTTTGACGTTCTTATCGTCTTCTTGCTGCCTTTCTTACAACAGTTTTTCCAACTGCACGTCTAACGACAGCTTTTCTAACTGCACGTCTAACGAGAGCTCTTCCAACTGCCTTTCTTACAACAGCTCGTCTTACTGCCTTTCTTACAACAGCTCGTCTTGCTGCCTTTCTTACAACAGTTTTTCCAACTGCACGTCTAACGACAGCTTTTCTAACTGCCTTTCTTCGCACAGCTTTTCTTGCTACTTTCTTTACGACAATCTTTCTAACAGATCTACGTTTAGAGGCAGCTTTTCTTTTTGTAGCCATTAATGAATCGACATTTTCATAGTTTTTCTATAGTTAGACTAAACAAAATTACACAAATTGATTACTATTTATCAACGAAATTTTATTTTTAAAATTTAATTTTGATCGGAAAAATTTCAATAAATACTTTCAGCTGATGGTCTTCTTCTTTACAACCGCTTTTTTTCCACAAATAGTACGTTGGTACTGTCTTTTACGCTTGTATGTTGCCATTTCTGGAAGAAAAATGAGAATTTATTTTGTTTTTGCCATACACTATTTACACCATCGGTGTTCTGTATCTTGATCTATTTTTTATTTGAAATTAAAATTATATTCCACGTCTTTTAATTATTGTTAAAACATCTTCATCTACTACAATGTGATCTAATCCTACTCTTTGTCCTCCAAACTTTACGCTTTTCCCCCAAATCAAACCGTATCTGAATTGTTTTTTCATACTTCGATGCAGTTTATTACAAATATCTTCTACCGTATCGCCCTCTCTTGCAATTAGTGGTTCTTTAAAGTCTGTCTCCCCACCTTTTGGTCTCATGTATATTCTGATAAAATTAAGCTTTTCATAGATTTTCTCTTTTAGTAATTCTATGTTGATTTCTGAATTTGCTGAAACTTCTATCACTTCTGATTTTATTTTTGTTTTCAAATCTTCTAGAAATTCTCTATTTACAAGATCTATTTTATTTAAAATTGTAAGTGATTTTGAATAACTAATATTTCCAGCGATGTGATCTGCTAATTGTTCTGATGTGATATCTTCTCGAATCACGACTCTGGCACTGACTAATCCGTAAATATGTAGGATATCTTTTAGGTGCTGCTCTGAAATTTTTGTTAATTTTACCTGTTGTGCAACGGCAATTCCTCCCATAGGAGATTTTTCAATTGTGATATTTGGTGGTAATGTATTTAGTCTAATTCCTATATTTCCTAATTCATTAACTAATACATCTTCATGAAAAGGCTGAAAAACATCTAACATAAGTAAAACCAAATCTGCCGATCTTGCAACAGATAATATTCTTTTACCTAGTCCTTTTCCACTTGATGCACCTTTGATAATTCCTGGTAGATCAAGAACTTGGATTTTAGCTCCTCTGTATTCCATCATTCCTGGAACTACTGTTAAAGTTGTAAATTGATAAGCGGCAACTGCAGACTTTGCATCTGTTAATTTGTTTAGCAGTGTTGATTTTCCAACACTTGGTAATCCAATAAACACAACTGTTGCATCACCAAAACGTCTGACATCAAACCCATCTGTTTTTATACCTCTTTTTTGAATTTCTTTGTCTTCTTGTTCTCGTTTTAGTTTTGCAATTTTTGCTTTTAGTAAACCGATGTGATGATTTGTAGCTTTGTTGATCTGAGTTTTTGCCATTTCATCTTGGATGGCTTTAATTTTTTCAGGAATTCCCAAATCTATTCACCCTTTTTACTATTCTTTTCAAATAAAATCCTATGATTTTTCTTAATTATGCCTATTGTATTTGGAATTATTTAGATTTAATCAAGTACGCTGGTATTTATCACTGATATTCGTAAAGATATGACTTGGTTACTTGTGACAAATGTTATCATGAACATCATGATCAATGTATGGGAAAAGTAGGGATGTTTGATTGTGATTGTAAGTGTATTTCACAATCTTAAATTTTCTACCTGATGATTATCTCCTTTGTCACGTAGATTCTTTGCTTTAAATAACAATGTACTATTGGTAAAGTATGCCTCAACTACAAATCACTGCTGAAACAATGACTAGAATAAAGACTATTACTGGAATTAGCCATGTCCGCGATGGGGATTTTATGGTTAATGAATTGATCGATATTTTAGAACAAAAAATTCGAGAACGACGATAATCTACACATTTTAGATTTGACTTGGATTTGAAACTATGGGAAATTAAAAAATAATTGTATGAAATTCAATTATTCTTTATAATGAACTAATAATGCGTCTCCCATTACCGGGTGAACTGATATTATATTTTCACCCTTTTCAGCTAGAAATTCATTAACTTCATCTTGAAGGTATACTCCTTGAGATAATTTTTTAGCTTCAAAATATCTTATTTTGTGAATCATAACCATGTTATCAATTAAGATGCTAATAACTATTGAAATCTCATCACTATGGAAACTAACAATAAATAGCAAGAAAACACATCTAATTTATGTCAGCTGTCATACTTATCCCACTTGTGATATCTGCCACAGTTGGAATTCTTGGATATTTGATATATCGATTAGTTATCTTTGATTACTTATGTGATCGCTCTGTCAACACAACTTTGAGAAAGTATGATATTAAAAAAACTCAATTTCAAATAATAAAAGAATATTATGAACATAAAGGAGAGATAGTTTCTGAAAAAGGAATCTCTCAACTTGCTAAAAAATATAGGCAAAAAGAACCTGAACAGTTTCTTACAATGTATGATTCTGTTAGGGATAAATCAAAAACCGAATAAAGTCTTGGTGAATAACTAGGGTTCTCTTGGTATCTGAATGAATGGTGTTCCGCCTTCGCCTACCACTAATGGTAGTTTGCCATCCCATGCTTGTATTTTGAGCCATTCAAAATAATTTGGGTTTTGTGCCAATGCTTCATTGATTATTCTAATTGCTTCTGCTTCACCCTGTGCTTCTGCAACGTTTGCTGCGGCAATTCCCTTTGCCTGTTGTTCTTGTTGTCTTGCTTCGACTTCGATTCTTCGAAGATCGTTTTCTGCTTTGAGTGCTTTTTGCTCGGCTTCAACTTTAGATTCTATGGCCTGTGCAAATAGCGGGGAGAATTGAAAATCAGTAATTGATATAGCGTCTGTATTGATATCATATGGATTAAGACGAGCAGAAATTTCTGTCTCTATGTCTGATTTTACTAGTGGTCTCTTTGTGATTAACTCTTCTGCGTTATATTTTGCCGTTATTTGTTTGACTACTTCTTCTACTGCCGGTTGAATAATTCTACTTTCATAATCTGGTCCTACTTCTTTGTACAAAGTATTTACCGAGTTTGGTGCTGCTCTATAATTGACTGTCACTTCAGTGGTTACCGTTTGAAGATCCTTTGAAGCTCCAGATGTTGATTTGACAAATTTTAGCGTCCTAATTTCCATATTTACAACTTTATCTGCAAATGGCATTACAAAATGAAGCCCTTCTTCTAAAGGTGGAACACTTGTGTCTACTGCACTCCAATGCAGTAAAACCCCTCTGTTTCCAGCTTCTACTATTTGTACTGATGCTGATGATATTACTGCAATTATGACAAGTAAGATGACCCCAATAATTACTAATTTAGCTTTTCCAAAATTTACATCCATTTTTGGTTGTTGATATTTTGACAATACCTTTTGTTCTTTCTACTATAATTATACCCTGCTAATTCTTGATCCTATGTTTTATTTTTCAGTAAATAATAATTGGTTATTAATTTAGATTTACTTGTAAAAAGACAATGATGAAATATACACGAATCTCATAATTTAATATGGCTGAAAGTGGATTTATCTGGATCTATTTGATATTTCTCTTAATTCCACTATCTAGAATACTACCACGGTTGATAAAGAAATGGAAACTAAAAAATTCTGGCATCACTCAACAACCGTTTGATAATCAATTTCAGGTTTCAAATAACACTATATCTGAATCTCCAAGAGATACATTTAGTGTACAACCTCAAAGAGAATCAAAACCAAAATCTACTGACATGCTTGTGTTAGGTGAACTTAACCACGGTACAAAAAACTTTGATGTTCTTCAAAAAAAATTAGGAATTGATAATGAAACTCTAAATTCTATTTTAGAAGATTTGGAAAATCAAAAATTAATTAGAGTTGAACAAAAACAAGGACTTTTTGGTTCAAAAGTAGAGTTGTATCCTACTGAGGAAGGAGTCAAAAAATATTATTCTTGATTATGTTCTAGTTTTATTGATCTGCTAAATTATTTCTTTGAAACATAGTCTATGGAGTAACTTTTTTCCAAAATAATCCGATAGTACTTAAGAGGTGAAAACTACATAAAATCATGTCCGAAGAAAGAACAATGTATCCTTGCACATGTGCAGATTGTGGTAAGGAAGATAAAGTGCCTTTTGAACCAAAACCAGACAGACCTGTATATTGCAAAGCATGTCTGCCAAAACACAGAAAGTAAAAGATTTCAAGTTAATTTCGTTTAAAGTAATTTAAATTCAATTATCTTTTTCTCCTTTTTTTATGATTCTTTTTATTTAATCTTTAGACCATTGCTCTCTTTTTGTTAATCTAGGCAAATTCCGCGTAGCAAATATTATTCGGTTCAAACAATCACTTGTATGAAGCTCAAAACATTTGCCGTGGATATAGATGGCACTATAACTGAAAATGGTGCTGGCAGGATTAACTTGGATGCCCTTTCTGCATTAAGACATATGAAAAATATCGGTCATAATGTAATCTTTGTAACTGGACGATCATCTGTTGAAGCATATCTGTTGTCCGTCTTTGGTGGAACTACAAAAATTGCTGTAGGTGAGAATGGAGGTTGTATCACCGTAGATACAAATGATCATATTTTACTTGGTGATATACAACAATGTCAGCAAGCATTTCGAATTATTAAAAAAGAGATTGACAATGTTGTAGAAAAACCAGTCTTTCCACGAATGACTGAAGTTGTATTGGAAAGAACATTTGACTTGGATCTGGCAAAACAATTGGTTTTGGAGAAAAATCTAGATGTTTTGCTTTCAGACAGTCAATATGCATTTCATATCAATTCACGTGGAGTTGACAAGGGTACTGGATTCCAAGAAATTATGAAACGATTGTCTATTTCCAGTAATGATGTGATAGCAATAGGGGACAGTGCAACTGATATTCCTTTATTCAAAGTTGCAAAAACAAGTATTGCTTTGGGAAATTCTTCCGAGTATGTCAAATCCCAGGCAACAATGACTGTATCTGCTAAATCTGGGGATGGAGTTATAGAAGCACTAGATAAATTAGCACCCACATTATCTGAGGTATAGTATTGTCATTCAAATCACTAATAGATGAAATTGAAAATAATATTCATAAAATATTAGACGAACTAACTGTGTCTGGCATTTTATTTTCTGTAGAACCTGCAAAACCTGGCTTTGGTGACGTAAGCTCCAATGTTTCATTTTTACTTGCCAAACATCTCAAGAAAAATCCAAAAGACATCGCAGATATTTTGTCTGAAAAATATAGGCAATCTACAAGCACTCTTGTATCTAAGGTGGAATCCCATCCCTCTGGATATCTTAACTTTTTTGCTAATTGGGAAAAATTAAACCAGTTGATTTTATCTGAATCTAATTTAGATGAATTTGGGTCTGTAGACTTGGGTAAAAATTCCACCATTGTGGTAGAACATACTAGTGTTAATCCTAACAAGGCTCTTCACATAGGTCATATCCGTAACATTGTTCTTGGGGACATTATTGCTAGAATTCTGAAAAAATCAAATTACAAAGTCAACATACTCAACTATGTTGATGATTCTGGTTTACAAGTTGCAGATATTATAGTTGGTTTTAGACATTTTGGTTTTGCTCAGCAACCTCCTCCTGGAAAAAAATTTGATCATTACTGTGGTGATGATGTCTATGTTAAAACTACAGAAAAATATGAAAATGATCCTAGTTTAGAGGAAATTAGAAAAAACATCCTCAAAGAACTAGAAGATGGCAATTCTGAAACCGCTCATTTTGCTGATAAAATCACACGCCGTGTTTTAGAAAATCAGTTGGAAACTTGTTGGAATTTGGGAGTCTATTATGACTGCCTAAATTTTGAATCACAAATAATTCGCTCAGGATTATGGGGTAAAATCTTTGAAAAACTCAAAGAAATGAGCCTCATAGAGTTTGAAAATGAAGGTAAGAATATGGGATGTTGGGTGATTAGAGGAGAAAATGTAGAGGAGGACAAAGTCATTGTTAGGAGTAATGGCACTGCGACATACATTGCAAAGGATATTCCATATGCTGCATGGAAATTGGGATTACTAGAAGACCCTTTCAACTATCAAAAATATGAAAAAATACAACCTGATAATCACATTCTTTGGCAAACGACTTTGGTAGATAGTAGTGAACCCAAACAAAACTTTACTGGCAAAAAAGTAATCACTGTAATTGATTCAAGACAAGCAAGGCTTCAAAAAATTATCGCCATACTAATGTCTAAATTCAAATCTACTGAAGACGCATACGTTCATCTTGGCTATGAATCCGTTACACTCAGTGCTGATACTGCACAAACTTTGGGATTAAACACTGACGGTAAACAAGCTCAGATGTCTGGAAGAAAAGGTCTCTATGTTAATGCTGATTCTGTTTATGATTTACTAAAAAACAAAATCATTGAGGAAACCACAAAAAGACATCCTGAAATGACTGATTATGAAATTGAAAAAATTGCGCATTATGTATCTGTTGGAACTTTGCGTTATGAGATGATAAAGCAGGATCTGGACAAGATAATTACGTTTGATTTGACAAAATCCCTGAGCTTGGAAGGTGATACTGCACCATACATACAATATTCTTATGCAAGAGCATCTAGAATCATTGAAAAATCTACACGAATCCCATCTATTGATGTTGATTTTTCTTTATTGAATGATGTGTCTGAACTGGAATTGATCAAAACAATTGGGTTATTTGATATTCATGTTATGGATGCTGCAAAAAATCTATCTCCAAAAGTTATAGCAAGATACTGCCATGATTTGGCTGTCGCATTTAATTCATTTTATGAACATGCTAAAGTGCTTGATCTAGGTGATGAGAATTTGGAAAATTCCAGACTATGTCTTGTAAATTCATTCAAATTAACACTTGAAAAGGCACTTGAATTACTTGGTATTGTCGCGCCTGATAAAATGTGATTTTTTATAATTTTCAGTATTTTTATCAAAACCTTTCTAATTTTGAATGATAAAAAATGATTATTGTTTTAATCTGTGAATTATTAAAAAAATGATTTAGTGGCTATGTCCACAGCCACAAGAATCATGACCTTCACTTCCATGAGATTCATTTCCTGCACATCTGGAACATTTGTCTGCTCCGGTTGGGGAGAAGAAACCAATTCCACACGATACACATTTCATATTTGACATGATGTGTTTGATAAATTGCTGTATTTATTGAATACGGATGTGTTTTTCATTATATAATTGAAGTCACGTTGTTCAATTTACACACACAATTATTCATATTTCTAAAATATAATTTGAATTATGGTCAATACAATATTCATGATAAACAAGATTAGAGAACAAAATAATGATATAATTACAAATCTTCGAGTAAATCAAACAAAAATTAATGATTCTTAAAAATAATTTCTGTGTCCTTTTATGGCTAATGCATTTATTATCTTTAATTTGACTATGCTATATGAAACAAGTAACAAAATACTTTGGAGTGTTTGCCATTATTGTAATTTTTGCATTGGCAACTATGTCTGGAAGTATAGGTGAAGCAGATGCTCAAAAAGCTAAAGGTAAATCTGACAAACTTGCTAAAAATTCATACGGACATAAAAATTTTCACAAAGTGTGTGGAATAAAATTGTGTAGTTCTGGTGAATACCAAGATCCTGTGAATGAAGGAAAAGTAAACTAAAAAATTGACTTTTTTTTAATTATTTTTATTTGATTATTATGTTTCTGACTAATAACTAAAATCAATCGATGATATGAATATTTTTAATTAATAATCATGATTAAAACGATTGATGATATATGAAATTAAAATCTTATCTGATTTTTCGTTTGATTCAGTGATTCCCGCGTTATGCTAGACACTAACAGAGAAATATGATGAAAAAGAAAAATAACGTCTACTTTATTGATTAGTAGATGTTTTAACGTTGATTGTATCCTTTCAAGTGGACTTTGCCATCAGATGTGAATTTCTGTGTAGTAATTCCACCAGCTGATCCATGTCCTTTTAGAAATGAATATGATGGTGTGTCATTCTTTACGTTTGGGCATAATTCTAATCCACAAACTTTGGAGTGACTGTAGCCATATGCGTGTTGTCTCACAACTTTGTGTTTGATATAATCTGTACCGTGTGATCGATTAACCTGTTTGTCTTTAGATGCATTTTCATTTGAATTATTATCTGATGGACTTGCATAGGCACTTTTCATTGCAACCAATGATGTACTCAATAGGATCCCAATTAAAATAGATGCGACAATTTTATTCATTACCTTGAAAAACCTATATTTCATTATAAGTGTATCATGAAAATAAATTCAAACATTTTCAATTTTTAATATGGCCTTGAGTATAATGGAAAATAAAAAAATTTAAAATCTAATTTAGTTTGATTATTTCAATCTTAATCATTTGTTCAACTATTGGGAAACCCATTTCAATAATCATCTTATAGCCTCCATTTTGCATTATTTTTAATCTACATGGGTAGGTCTCTTGGGATCTTACACCAGTAGATTCTTATCTAAAATTTTTAGGAAAAACACATGGCTAAAATTAAACAAAACTCATATGTGTTGTTTTACTTTAATCAATCAAAAAAATGGCTTATTAAAATCTCAAAAAAAGAATCACTTCATACTCATATAGGTGTCATCAAACATGCAGATGCGATAGGAAAAGAATACGGTTCTAGATTAGTTACTAACAAAGACAAGTATGTCTATCTTATCGAACCTACAATGTATGACTATGTGATGAAACTTCAACATGGCACACAAATAGTATATCCTAAAGACATTGGTTACATTATTGCAAGGGCTGGTATTGGAAGCGGCCAAAAAATTCTAGAAATTGGTACTGGTAGTGGTTCTCTTACATCATTTGTTGCAAGTGTGGTAAAGCCAAGAGGACACGTGTATACTTTTGACGTTGATGAGAATTTTATGAAAATAGCTGAAAAAAACATCAAAAAAGCTGGAATGTCCAAATACGTTACACAACAAAATTTGGATTTGAAAACCGCAAAAAAAATGCCACTTGAAGAAGCTGATGTGGCTTTAATTGATCTGGGTGATCCTTGGACTGTACTTCCACAAGTTCGCAAAATGCTCAAAGGGAGTGGGTCTGTTTTCGCAATTTGCCCTACTATGAATCAGCTAGAGAAACTAACTATCGCACTAGTTGAAAATGAGTTTACAGATATTGAATCAACTGAGCACATTATTAGAACAATTGAAGCACGTGAAGGAAAAACTAGACACTCTTTTCAGGGAATAGGTCATACAACGTATCTCTGCTATGCACGAAAGGCATTTTTTGGCAGAGGATCAAGGAAAAAATCTGATGCCTCATCTGATGAATCCGAAACTTCATCTGATGTTGAATCTGATACAAAATCCACCTAATCTTACATCTCTTTAAGATCAAAACAAGATTTATTCCTCTAGTCTTTAGTATATTTTGTATTGGTTAGAAAGACACTCCAAATTACAGATGTTAGAAAATTCATACCTGCACGAAAAGCAAAATCTCGTAAAGGTGACAATGGCACTGTTTTAGTTATTGGAGGTAGCTACATCTATCACGGAGCTCCAATTCTATCTTCAATTGCAGCATTACGGTGTGGAGTTGATCTGGTGTATACATCAGTTCCAAAAATTAACGTGACTCCAACTCGTGCAATATCTCCTAACCTCATTGTAATTCCTCTGGTTGATCAAAAATTAACACGCGGTGCTGTTAACAAACTTCTTGGTGTTTTGCCACGTAAACTAGATTCTGCAACAATTGGAATGGGACTTGCAGTACAGGAAAAAGGTTCTTTGTTACTTTTGATAAAATCTCTTTTGGATAGAGATGTGCGACTTTCATTAGATGCAAGTGCTCTTGTTCCTGATGTATTACCTCTTTTACCTGACAAAAATGTTGTAGTGACACCACATGCTGGAGAGTTTAAGCGCTTATTTGGGACAGCACCTTCTGATTCTAAAAAAGAACGAATTGCATTAGTTGAAAAAAATGCTAAAGATAATGGAATTACTGTTTTACTTAAAGGCGCAACTGATATCATTTCTGACGGTACTACGACATATCTTAATGAGAAAAAAACACCTGCAATGACTGTGGGTGGAACAGGTGATGTCTTATCTGGATTGGTTGCAGGAATGCTGGCAAAAAATCGTAATGCTTTAGAATCTGCAGCAGCTGCAACTTTTATCAATGGATTAGCTGGAAAAGCAACTCAAAAGAAGTTTGGGCTACACATGACCTCTATGGATCTCTTAGATGAACTCCCAAATGCCATGAAACCATTTGATAGAATTGTGTAAGTAAAATGCATCCTCTGAAGCATGTTGATACACATATGGGTAATTTGATTTCTGAATTACAAACATTAATTCGACAACCAAGTATTTCTGCAAAAAATGAAGGAATTAAAGAATGTGCACAACTAGTAAAAAAAATACTAGGAAAATCTGGAATAAAATCTGAAATCTTACAACTAAAAAATGTGGCACCGATTGTGTATGGAGAGGTAAAATCAAAGAAAAATCCAAACAAGACTTTGATGTTTTATAATCACTATGATGTACAACCGGCAGAACCGTTTGAGTTGTGGAATGATCCTCCATTTAGCGGAAAAATTAAAGGAAACAAAATTTTCGGTAGGGGCTCATCTGATGATAAAGGTGAATTAATCACTAGGATAAAGGCAGTTGAGGCATATCTGAAAACTACTGGAGACGTTCCATGTAATGTTAAATTTGTAATTGAAGGTGAAGAAGAGACAGGCAGTGCACATATTGATCAATATCTAAAAAAATATCAAAAGAAATTTTCATGCGACGGTGTAATTTGGGAATTTGGCTATGTCGATTCACAAAATAGACCTATCATTGGTCTTGGAATGAAAGGTTTGTTATATGTTGAATTATCTGTAAAGGAATCGATTCGCGATGCACATTCAAGCTTGGCTGTTTTAATAAAAAATCCAGCATGGCGATTAATTGAAGCTGTACAAACACTACGGGATTCAAATGGAAAAATACTCATTAAAGATTGGTATAAAGAAATAACACCACTTTCAAAAAAAGATTTGGAAATAATTTCAAAAGAACCTTTTGATGAAAAAACATTCAAAAGAGAATTTGGAATAAAATCTTTTGTAGGTAATATGCGTGGATTGAGTGCCAAAAAAGCTCTGGTTGGAGGTGCAACTTGTAATATTGCCGGATTTGTTTCAGGTTATACTGGGAATGGTGCAAAAACAGTACTTCCTGGAGAAGCACTCGTCAAAATTGATTTTAGACTAGTTCCTAAAATGGATCCGAAAAAACAAACTCTAAGATTGAGAAAACATTTGAAATCAAAAGGATATGGGGATATATTAATCAAAATTTTTCATGGTGAAGCAGCTGCACGAACAGATCCGTCTGATCCGTTTGTTTCTAAAGTTAAAGAAGCGGCTGATCAATCATTTGGAAAATCTGTTCTTAATGTTTCAAATGCAGGCACTGGCCCAATGCATTCTTTTGTAAATGCTCTAAATGCTCCTTGTATCTCAATTGGCAGCACATACATGTTTTCTCGTATACATTCTCCAAATGAATTTGCTAGAATTGATTTATTGAAAAAAACTACAAAATGTATTTGTCTTATAATGGAAAAATTTGGAAAAGACTAGTGGAGATACCTGGGTAATTTTTTAATAATATGTGCAAGTGAGGCTCTTCCTGGACCTACTATGATTATCATTAATACTCCTGCAAGTATTACAAGGTCTAACGCATATCCTCCATTTCCCATTAGACTTGATGCTTGTTTAACATAGAATATAGCTCCCAACATGATAATTGCAATCAGTGATGCTGAAATTCTAGTTAGAATACCGCTGATTAATAATATTCCTGAAATTACTTCTGCAAGTGCAATTGGGATTTGCATTTCTACTGGCAATCCCATACTCTCTAACATGTTGATAAATCCTGTTCCAAATTTTCCAACACCTGCAGTTATGAAAATTACCCCTATTGCAGATCTGATACCCCAATTTGTAACATCATTTAATTTTGTATGGTGAATGATGGCTTCAGTCAATATGTGATTCCATTTCTTAGAGTATAAAATATTTTATCCAATTTTTTGTATCTAAAAGGAGAAAGCCCTTTATTATGCTCTGGAACCATTTCAATTATGTCAATGTACATGCCAGGAGCAACGGCTGTAGGAATTACTTTTAATGATGGAATAGTTCTTGTAAGTGAAAAAAGGATCGCATTTGGGAATTTCCTTGTAAGCAAATCCACAAAAAAGACTTTTTCAATCACTTCCAAAGTGGGAGCAACATGTGCTGGCCTTGTGGCTGATATGCAGATTTTAACATTACAAATTGCTGCACTTGCAAAAATTAGAAAAATGGAACTCAAAAGAGATGTTCCACCAAATACTGTAGCTAAAATGATGTCAAATATGATGTATGAAAGAAGATACTTTCCATTACTGACTCAGGTCATTGTTGCTGGTGTAGTTGACAAACCAATCTTGTATACCCTTGACCCATTAGGTTCTGTTCTTCCAGATGAATATGCTGCAGTTGGAACTGGTGCTGAAATGGCATTAGGTGTTTTAGATCCACAATTCAAACCAAACATGACTCAAGAAGAGGCAATAAATTTAGCAAAAAAGGCTGTTCGCTCTGCAGCACTTAGAGATTCTGCAAGTGGTGATGGACTTGATATCCTTGTTATCACCAAAGATGGCACCAAAGAATTTACAGAAAAAATTTAGTCTCGTATAAAGTAGATATCTCATTTTCAAATTCTTTCATATCTGGTAATTTATCCCACATCTTTATTTTTTGATGTATGAACCATAGTTCTATTTGGATGATTTGTGGACACAAATTAATCATGAATCGTTTTTCCAATTTCCCAAAATTTATCTGAAATATAGTGCATGTTTTTTACGACCTCTCCTTTTTCCATACTTTCTAATTCTGAACTTGAAACAAGGGATTTTCCAACTGCAATAAATTTATGCTGTGATTCCTCAATGATACAAACTATCTTCTCTGTTTCAAATTCATTATGGCTTTTGATTCCTGGTCTCATCACATTTGCTCCTTTACACATGAATTTCACTGCTCCCATGTCTACCGTTACATGAGGAAATCTTTCAAGCATCTGTATTTCTGATAAAAATGGCAAATACTCATCATTAATCTTCAAAATCTTTATCCCTTGACCTGTAATTATCTGCGCTTCGTCTGCAATTTGGTGTACTCTGAGATTTTTTATTTTTGGAAACTCCATTCCCCACTTTTCTGAGACTGTTTTTAATAGTATCACAGTCTCACTTTTTGAGATTAAATTAGATTTCAAATTTTTGATATCTCTTGTCTGATGTCTAACAAATCTCTGAGAATTGAACTTGCAGTTTCCATCCCTCCTGCACCTTTTCCAATAATTGTTTGAGTGCCAGAATGCTCTGATGTAAATGCAATAGCGTTTAATGTTCCATTGACACATAGTGGATCATCTACTGATACTTCTTTTGGCTCTACTATGAGTTCTTTATTACATGAAGCAATTAATTTTACCGCACAATTATTTTTCTTTGCTTTTTTGATATCATCAGTTGTTACATTGCGAATTCCCTTACAATTGATATCTGGCATTGTCACTTTCATGTCCATAACCCAATTTGCAAGAATTACTAATTTTGCAGCTGCATCCAATCCGTCCAAATCCAATGATTCATCTGCTTCGACATATCCTTTGTTTTTTGCATCTTTTAAAGCAGTATCAAATGATAATCCGTTTGCCATATTTGTTAAAATATAATTTGTCGTTCCATTTAGTATGCCTGAAAAAGATGTAATCCTTTCACCCCTGAGACTATTTTTTGCATAATCTAAAATTGGAGTTCCGCCACCCACTGTTCCGCTAAACTTGAAGATGACTTGATTGTATATTGCCAGTTCCATTAATGATGGAAATGCTAATGCTAGTGGGCCTTTGTTTACCGATATTACATGCATTCTTCTTTTCATTGCAGTTGTTATGTGAGTCATTCCGGGCTCTGCATCTTTGTAATTACTTGCAGTAGTCTCAATTACTACATCTGCATCTATATTTTTGATCATGTCTATTCCTGACATACTATTTTTTGTTTTAGCATAGTTTTTTACGGTTCCAAATTTTTTCTTTACTTCTATCAGTCTTTCTAATTCCAATCCTGATGTATCTACTGCACTCCCTTTACTATCAAAGACACCTACAACTCGTGGCTTTAATCCATATTTTGCATAAAGATCCTCTGATCTTGAATCAAATAATTTTACCAAGCTTTGGCCAACAACGCCAAATCCACAAAGTATTATTCTCAAATTTCTTCTTTCCTTTCTGATTTGTTAATGTGATTCATTTTTTTCTTTGATTTTCTTACCATTGACTGTGTTTTATTAATAATTTTTGAATGCACTTGGAAATACTCTTTGTGCTCAAGATTGACTGATGACTCCATTTTATTTATCATTCTTGTCAAGTTCAAGTGAAATCGAGTTAATACAGTATCTGAGATTGGTTGGCTTTGGCCCATCATCAAAAACATGACCTAGATGTGCACCACACTTCTTACAGTTTACTTCTGTACGTATCATCCCATAGGCTGTATCTGATATATGCACTATGTTTTCATCTGAAAGAGGTTGCCAAAAACTTGGCCATCCAGAACCTGAATCGTATTTTGTATCTGATTTGAACAGTGATTCCCCACAGCAGACACACTTGTAAGTGCCTTTTTCTTTACTGTTGTAATATTTTCCAGTAAATGGAGGTTCTGTACCCTTGTTGATGCACACCTCAAACTGCTCAGGTGTTAGTGTTTCTTTCCATTCTTTAGGTGTTTTTACAATTTTGTCTGCCATGCTTTTGTCTTATTTTAATTGTATTAGAATATTTTCTATTTTTTAAGGGTCTTTCTTTTTTCTTCCGATCTTTTTTCTGATTCAAATCTCTCTAAATCATATTCTTTCAAATCCACAAATTTCATTATTTTACTCAAGTTGGGGTGAATTCTGTTGATCTCTTTGAACATTTGCTGTGCAACTCGTCTGTAATCTACATGTCCTTGTGGGACAGTTCTTAATTCTATTAAATGACATGCTTCTCGAAGATTAAATTTCATAAAATATGGATAGTTATAGGCAAAGTTAACAACATACTGCCCTTGCTCTGGATGTTTTGTTCTGATTTTATCAAATGTTTGTTTTGTTTTTACCATACATTCTCTATAGTCTTTTTCAATTCCAAGAATTTTGATTTCATCTGGAATGTTATACCCGTGATCTGTTGTTAGTAACTGTCTTTCTAATGTCAGTGCCCTATGTCTATGAAAATCCCTGAACATTCCAAAATTATTGAGCAGATCAAACGTATAGTATACACTTTCAAATGCTCTTGATGGTCTATGACGTCTATTTTTACGCAGTTTTGTAAATGTATTAATTATTTTTATTTTCTTTTCATTTGATAATTTTTTTACTTGTTGCATTATGTTACTATAAGATGTACTTGGTGACTGTTCATAGATTATGCTTGTAATTATTTTGTCTATGGCTATTTTTTCTGATTCGTGATCAACTAGATGTGTTCTCACTCCTTCCGTTATTTTTGGTTTAATTTCTTTTGTTACTATCTTTGATGCCTTTTTGATCTGTTGTAGATAATTTTGAAATGCTTTTCCATATTTGTCATCTGCTCTTCTAACAAATGCTTTGATAGTTGTATCAAGTTCTTTTTTGATTTTTGAGGCTAAATCTCGCTCTTCTTCTAGTTCTGATGATGCAAGTATTGTAAGAAGGTATTCAAAAGCACGTCCATTTCCTGTAATTCCAACATTAGTTAATGTGGATGCTGGTAAAAGCCCACGTAGAATATCCAATGCTTTTGCTTTTGTTGAGCCATTGTAAATCATATTTGCAGATTTAATGTCGTTTTCTTCTTTTAGTTTGGGAAATAATTTTTCTGTACTGTCTTTTGAGTCCTTAAAAGTATATTTTTCAATTGGATATTTTTCTCGTATGTACTTTACCATGGGTTCAATATTTTTTGAATAAACATCAAATGAAAAATTACATGTCTCTACATACAAATCTCCAAATTTTGATTTCATTAAGACTGGTTCTCTATAGAATCTATATTGTCCATTTATTTTTTTATTCCACGCCACATATCTTGATGATTTCTCTAAATATGATAGTCCTATTCTTCTGTCTTCTATTTTCTTAACTGCGATATTTGATAATCCTTCAATTGCAATTTGAGCTTCACCTAATTCTGCAACTGAATCATCACCATATTCTATTAATACGCGGTTGTAAAATTCCTCCCCTCTATTTTTATTTTGTAAAAATTCATCTAAAAATATCCTGCGCATGCTTTTATCTGTTCTACTATACCTTGACATCAATGCACCGCGATCAACTTGTCTTGGTGTAATTATTGCAAAGACATTATCATCTGCATTTGAAAAATGATTGGATAAAATCTTTTTTTCTTTAATTGAAAATTCGGACAATACGGTTGTCAAGTTTTCCAATTATTAATAGTCTATTTCTTTTTTCCAATTTGAATTAGATCGGGAGCTTGATTTTTTTCCATCCCTTTTGTCTGCCATCTTAGTAGTACCTCTTTGAATGCATTTGCATCTGATTCATTTTCTGTATACATTAATGCGGTTATCCATCTACCTTTTCCTGCTTTCCCGCCAACAGAATTCATCCAAAAATTATTCGGCAGTGTTTCCATGACTTTGTTGTTTGGTTCTTTTGTAATGTCTACCCATCTCTTTGCTACAAAATTCAAAATATACTCTAATTCTTCTCTCTGAATCATACTGATTGTCATATATTGCTAAATTTTAAAATTTCTAAAAATTAGCCTATTATTTGATTAATCCTATGTATTACGTTCACTAGAAACTAGGCATGACCCAGTTCAACTAATTTGTGATTCTATTTTTTATATGATCCTCGTGAAATTCTGTAATGGAATGTGTTCCATAAACTCAATTATGACTTTTGCCTCTGATCCGTAATGATTTAATTCATTATGTAAAAGCAAGACTGTTAATTCCAAGCCCGCTGTATTTTATGAAATACTTCAACAATAAATTGGATCTTAAGGCTCATAACTATTAGTTTGATAATTTGATATTTAGATCATACTGATAATTTCTACGCGAGTCTTTTATTCTAATTTAGATAATGTTAATCAATAGATGGGCTGAGGTTTTCTCGACCATTACCTTATGCCGTCTATTTACAAAAGATTAGAAGATCTTATGACCTTCTATTTCTTTATTTAATTAGATAATGAAATATCTTGTAATTTTTTTGATTTTGATTGGA
>CALKVM010000010.1:0-37624 GCA_938049695.1 uncultured Candidatus Nitrosoarchaeum sp.
AATCACTGGAATATCTTCCAACACTGCAGTTGCAAGAGAGTTTTCAGTCATACTAAAACTACCATCTCCTGCAATATCCACTACAGGAACATCGGGTCTTGCTACTTTAGCACCTATTGCCGCAGGAAATCCCCATCCCATAGTTCCAAGTCCAGTAGAACTAAAGAATGTACCAGGTTGTATTACATCATAAAATAAAGATGCCCACATTTGATGTTGACCTACTTCAGTAGTCACAATAGATTCACGAGGTAACACTTCTCTGAGTTTTCTCAATATTTTTGCAGCGCCCATTTCACCTGGATGTAGTTTCAAATTTTCTTTCCAATACGCTTTGGTTTCTTTTACATGTTTAATCCAAGTATTTTCTTCAGTTCTTTTGGTTGCTCTTTGCATAAGCATCTTTACCATAATTCGAAGTGATGCACGTACGTCACCAACCACTGCAACAGATGTAGTCTGATTTTTACCAATTTCAGCAGGATCTACATCCATATGAATAATTTTTAACCTCTTTTCAAACGCTTCAAAAGTTCCAACAGATCTATCAGAAAATCTTGTACCTATTGCCAATACACAATCAGCTTCAGTCATCATCTTGTTTGCCTCTGCGTGACCATGCATTCCAATTGGTCCCAAGGATAATGGGTGATTCTCTGGAAATGCACCTTTTCCTTTGAAAGTAGTAACGACTGGAATCATTAGTAATTCAGCTATGGATTGAAGTTCTGCAAAGGCAGATGAGATAATTGTTCCACCGCCAGCTAAGATAATTGGTCTTTCTGCACTAAGTAACATCTCAATTGCTCTTTCAACATGTACAATATCAGGATCAGTCCATGGATTATATCCACGAATTTTAAATTCATCTGGAAAAATCATATTTGCTTCTTTTTGTTGGACATCTTTTGGAATATCAATAAGAACAGGTCCAGGTCTGCCAGTTTCCGCAATGTAAAATCCTTTTCTAACTACTCCAGGAATTTCACCAGGAGTTCTAGGTTGAAATGCATATTTTACAACAGGGTTTGCCATTCCAATAATATCACTTTCCTGAAATGCATCTTTTCCAATCATCGCTACTGGAACTTGACCAGTAACTGCAATCATAGGAGAAGAGTCAGCTTGTGCAGTGGCAATACCAGTTAGAATGTTAGTAGCGCCAGGTCCAGATGTAGCAAAACACACCCCAGGTTTTCTACTGACTCGTCCAAATCCATCTGCCATATGTGCAGCAGATTGCTCATGTCTAACCAAGATGTGTCTTATGTTACATCTAGCAAATTCATCATACATTGGAAGGTTTGCACCTCCGGGTAAGCCAAATACTTCTTTAACGCCTTCTTTTTCCATAGCAACCATCAATGCTCTGGCACCTGTCATAGTTTCCATTTTATTCAATCAAATCCATCTCCATAATTTTAATGTGTTAAAATTCAGAGCACATTTTACAGTACTAGATCAACTAGTAATAAAATACCCAATGTACCAGTTGTCGTTGTGCTCATTGAAATTCAAAAGTAACATACGATTGATAACTAATAAAGATTCTCAGAAAATTACCAGTATTTTTTGATGTGTTTAGTCCAGAAGACTTAAACTGATAATTTTTCATATTTTGAAATAGCCATTTTGTCTGAAAATGAAGAAATTATTAAAATAATTGAAACACTGCTTGAATCAGGAAAGACAAAGGATTTTTCATCACTCAGAGATATTCATCTCAATGATTCCAGATTTTCAAGTTTTAGTGATTTGCCACCATATGATCTAAAAGATTTTCAAAATACGATAGAATTGGAGGAATTAAAATTCATAAGCATTTCAGATTATGACTATCAAATTAAAAATTTGAAAATAAGTGTGTTTGGTGATACAGCTGTTGTAGCTTTGGAATTAAATCAAAAAGGAATGTTGGTAGATAACAAAGCATACACTGGTGAACACATTTCAATTGATGGTAGGGCAACTTTTGTGTTGGTAAAACAACCAACATGGAAAATTGCACATATTCATCTATCTAAAATAAAAAACTAGTATTACTATTTATTTTCTACTGGTTTGTTTTGTTGTGGTTTATTTTGATTAGGTTGGTTTGATTTGATTTGTTGTGGTTTATTTTGATTAGGTTGGTTTGATTTGATTTGTTGTGGTTTATTTTGATTAGGTTGGTTTGATTTGATTTGTGGTTTGATTTGTTGTGGTTTATTTTGATTAGGTTGGTTTGATTTGATTTGTTGTGGTTTATTTTGATTAGGTTGGGTTGATTTGATTTGTGGTTTGATTTGTTGTGGTTTTTCATTACGCAATGTTTGGTATAATTTGAATGCCTGATCAACAGTTGCATTTCCATGAACAATATATCTAACAGCTCTGATCATTGCGACTGGATTTTCAGATTGCCAGATATTTCTACCCATATCAACGCCTACTGCACCGCCTTTGATTGCATTATATGTTAATTGTAACGCATCTCGTTCTGGAATCTTTTTGCCTCCTGCAACAATTATTGGGACAGGGCAAGATTGAACAACTTTCTCAAAATTATCACAATAATAGGTTTTAACAATATGCGCACCTTGTTCAGCGGCTATTCTACATGCTAATGAAAGGTATCGGGCATCTTTGCCAAGTTCTTTACCAACTGCAGTTACTGCAAGTACTGGAATTCCATATTCTTCTGCCTCATTAACTAATTTTCCGAGATTTACAATAGTTTGATGTTCATATTTTGAGCCAACAAAAATAGACATTGCAAGTGCGCTAGCATTTAGTCTAATTGCATCTTTAATACTAACAGTGATTTCTTCTCGAGATAAATCTTCACCAATAATACTTGAACCGCCAGATACTCGTAAAATCATAGGGACATTGGTAAAGGTTGGAACTGATGTTCTTTGTACACCTCTTGTAAGCATCAAAGAATCGCAGTATTTCAATAGTGGTGCAATTACTTTTTTTGGATTTTCTAATTTTTCAGTAGGACCTAAAAAGTATCCATGATCAACTGCTAACATCAATGCACGGTTATTTTGTGGTTTGATAATTTGTGAAAGTCTATTTTGTAATCCCCAATCCATATCTCTTCGATTTTGAAAGAATAGAAATACCTTTCTTAAGCCTTTCTTATTTTGTAATAATTATTTTCATTGCATTATCACCACTTCTAGCATGATCAAATGCTTTTTGAGAGTCTTCAATAGGATATGTGTGAGTCACTAATTGATTGACATCTATTTGAGATGATTCTATTAATCTAAGAGCTTCTTTGGTATCAACATCAGATGCAGCATAACTTGTTACCAGCGTAATTTCTTTAGAATATATTTTACTCATATTCAAAATAATTTTTGCATCCTTTGAAGGAACACCAAACATCATGACAGCCCCACCTTTTCGTACAACATCAATTGCATCTTCCAATGCTTTGAGGCTACTTGTTGCGACTATTGCCACATCTACACCTTTTCCTTCAGTATTATCCAAAATTATTTGTTTTCTGTTTTCATCTAGAGAATTAATAGAGGCTGTAATGTTAAATTTTTTTGCAAATTCTAATCTAAAATCATTTACATCAAAACAGAAGATCTTTGAGAATTTTTTAGATTGTGCAAGCATCACGTGCATCATGCCAGTGGGGCCAACACCAAAAATTGCAACCGAGTCTCCTTTTTGATAAGAGTATTTTGTCCATGCCCTAACACAACATGCTAAAGGTTCAATCATTGCAGCTTCTTCAAAACTCATAGAATCTGGAATTTTGAGCACGCCACCATGTTCTACATTCCATTTTGGTACAACATATTCTTCAGATAAACCACATGGTGAAAGATTTGTCTCATAATATTTTGAGCACATTGTTTCATTACCATGTTTACACAAGTGACAAGAGTAACACGGGACATGGTGATGAGTAAATACTCTATCACCTTTTTTAAATTCAGTTACATCAGAGCTAACATCAATAATTATTCCTGCAGGTTCATGACCTAACCGCATTGAAGGTTGTCCGTATTCGCCAAATACTTTTTCCAAATCAGACCCACAAATACCACATGCGTGCATTTGCACCAAAATATCTCCAGAATCCAATGTAGGATTTTCTATTTCATTAATAGATATAACAGATGGTTCTCTGACAAACGCAGTCTTCATATCAAAACTTTAGAAGACTGAATATAAGTAGATTAAATTATACACCGAGTATCTTTTTGAGCATCAATCTATAATCAACCTCAGTTTTTTCACTTCCCGCTGAAGGTAATGCAAAAACCAATGTGGATTTTGTTGCTCGAAGTGCAGTCAGTTCATCACTAATAGATTCAGTCATATCATCACTTACCAAAACTAATCCAACGTCAGGATTATCAGTTAGTTTCTTAATTTCATCTAATGCTTTTTTAGGTGTATCTGAGATTATTCCAGGTACTCCTGCTAATTGGAAACTTGTAACAAAGGATTTGCTTCCCACAGTGAATATTTTCACAGATCAAAATTTTGTTTATTCTAATTTAACCCTTTTTGGTAGGTATTAGATCAGGAAAGATTGATTTAGTTTAAGAAACCAAACAAATCATGATAAAAATTGACACTCAGAAAAATGTCTATTTATTCACGCATGGAAGAATGGATCTACAAGAAAAAGCAGTAAGTGCCCTAGTCTCAAAAGGATTCTCAAAGGAGAAAATAGTCATGGCATTACCAAGTAAAGTTGGAAATGTGGGCGATTACATGGCAATGCTTTGGATGCCACCTACCCCAGATCACATAAAAATTCAACACATAACCAAAGTTGAAGACGTGAAACCAGAGGGAATGGTTGGACTTTGGAAAGGCGTTTCAAAAGATGACATTGAAACTATACCATTAGGATAGAATTAACTAAATCCAGCGCCAAATTCATCACCCTTTTGAAGAGGGTCACCAGAATCTAAATTTTTTAATTTTAAATAAAGCAATGATTCGTAGACTAGCTTCATTGCATCCTCATCATTTAGATTTGAATTAGATTTTACATGGTCATTGTATTTTTGTAATTTCTGTGTATTTTGCTCATCAGCAGATAATCCATCTTTTTCCATCATTGTCGTAATTTTTTCAATTAGAGAATCATATTGATTTTCATCCATAATTATTTTGTATTATTTCTAGTTATTAACAGTTCTAATAATAGAATTTTCATAAATCAGAAATTAATCCTGAAAGAAAATCGCCATATTCTTCATCAGAAAATCTAATCATTTCTATTTTATTTTCTTCTTTAGCCAAATGTGTGGATTCTAAATGGTAGCAAGTTGTTTTTCCATTTAATCTGCCAAAATAATATCCAGGACAAGAACAGTATTCAGCATCAGGATCTAACCAGTGTTCTTTACCTTTTCCAACTACAGTCCAAATTTTTCTTTGACTGGGTTCAAAAAGATGTAATTTAACTCGTTTTTCAGAAACTAGAGATTCAATTCTCTCAGAATCTTTGTTCATAAGAATTTAATCCAAAGTCTATTGTATATCTTTGATGCTCAAAACAAGAATAATTCCATCAAAACCAATAATGGTTTTAGAAGGGAAAAAAAAGAATCTGATAATTACAGATATCCATATTGGATTTGAAGACACTCTTGCATCAAATGAGATCTTTATCGGAAAAAATACGTCAATCAATGAGACAATAGATGAATTATCAAATGTAATTGATTCAGAAAAACCAGACGCATTGATTTTATTAGGAGATATAAAATCTAGCATCAAAAATATCTCAAAAAGCGAATGGGATGAAATTCCGTTATTTTTTAAGAGAATAAAACAGAAATGCGATGTGATATTAATTCCTGGAAATCATGATGCAAACATACAGAGACTAGTTCCAGAAAATATCTCAATGATCAGTTCTACTGGAATGGTTGAAGAAAACATTTTACTTACGCATGGACATACAATGCCTTCAGAAAATTTTTCCCATGTGGATAAAATCATCATGGGTCATGTACATCCTGTATTTTTTCAAGAAGATTCAGTACTAAATGGACAAAGAGTATGGATTTCAATGAAAACAGAAAAACAAAATATTTTTCCAAATAAATCAGGAGATATAGAAATAACAATCATTCCATCATTTAACAGATATTTTTATGCAACTCACAAAAGAAAATATAAAAAATCAATTTCTCCCATAATAGAAAAAATAAAACAGGTGTCATCGGCTAAAATAATCACACTGGATGGAACTATTATTGGAGATGAATCAATAATTGATCAAGTGTTATAGTTGAATTCAAATCAAGAACAGATTTTTGTTACAAATGTCATTTTGTGATTATAGCAGTCATTCAATTTTATCATATGGCTCTATAGGATCTTTTGTTGTTTCATTATCTTTGAGCCATTCCAGAGTTTTTACAAATGAATCAGCTAGCTCAATAGTTGTAAGAACTGGAATTCCCAATTCAAGTGCTTTTCTTCTAATCTGATATTCATCCTCAAGCATTCCAACATATTTTTCAAGTGTTGATGTGCTAGGAATATTTATGATAAAGTCTATCTTTCGTTCATAAAGTAAATCTGCAATGTTAGGTTTTCTTGTAGGTTCTGAAATTTTGTGAACTACTTCAACACCGCCAATCTTTTCTTCAAAAAATTCTGCAGTATGCTCAGTTGCAACGATCTTAAATCCAAGACTCTTTAATCGTGCAATTGGTTGCAATAATTTTTCTTTATTTTGAGAACCACCAACTGTAACAAGTGCTGTGCCTGTCTTTGGGAGAGTATATCCCGCAGAAGTAAGCCCTTTAGCTAATGCATCGTAAAAGCTTGTTCCAAAGCATGCAACTTCGCCAGTAGATTGCATTTCCACGCCTAGTCTAATATCTGCCCCCTCTAGTTGCATAAAGGAGAATTGAGGTACCTTGATTCCAAAATTTTGAATTTTTTGCCATTTATTTTCAGGTAATTTGGGAAGATGCTTACCCAAAATTGCCTTTGCAGCTAGTAAGATAAGATTGGTCTTGACAAGTTTTGATACAAATGGCATAGAACGAGATGCTCTAATGTTTAGTTCAATTACATAGACATGATCATCATGAATTAGAAATTGCAGATTAAATGGTCCTTTGACATTAAACGTTTTTGCAATCTTTGTAGAGTATTCAGTGATAGTTTCAATAGTTTTATTGTTTAGTCTCCACGGTGGAATACACATCATTGCATCGCCTGAATGAACACCTGCACTTTCAATGTGTTCAACTATGGCGCCAATTATAACATCAGTTCCATTACTAACTCCATCAACATCGACTTCTAGTGAATTTAACATGAATTTTGAGATAACTACTGGATGATCAGGTGATACATCAGTTGCTTCTTTAACATATTTTTTTAATTCATCTTGGGACCATACAACTTTCATTGCAGCACCAGATAACACATATGAAGGTCTGACAATTACTGGGAAACCTACGTTTTGTGCAAAACTTTTTGCCTCAGCAGTGTTTGAAAATGCTTGCCATCTAGGTTGTTGAATATGTAATTTATCTAATTCAGCACTAAATTTGGAACGGTCTTCTGCTCTATCAACATCATTTGCAGCAGTACCAATTATAGTAATACCATTTTTTGCAAGACCTAATGTTAAATTATTTGCAGTTTGACCTCCAACACAAGTAACTATGCCTTTTGGGTTTTCAAATTCTGCAATATCCAAAATTCTTTCCAAAGTTAATTCTTCAAAGTACAATCTACTACAAATGTCATAATCAGTTGAAACAGTTTCAGGATTACAATTTACAACTGAAATATTTTTTTCGCCATTTTCTTGCAAACCCCAAACCATATTTACAGTACCCCAATCAAACTCCACACTACTACCAATACGGTAAGGACCTGCACCAAGTACGATGACGCCTTTTTCATCAGGTGTTATTTGAATATCATTTTGATTACCGCCATATGTTAGATAGAGATAGTTGGTAACTGCAGGCCATTCAGCTGCCAAAGTATCAATTTGTTTTACAGAAGGCAAAACACCGGCTTTTTTACGTATTTCACGTATTTCTTCAGCAGGTTTATCTTTTGCACGCGCAATTTGCTTGTCAGAGAATCCCATCTTTTTTGATTCCCAAAGCAAAGGAGTGTCAAGTGGCTCTTTTTTTAATTTAGATTCAATATCCACAATATTTTTGATTTTTTCAATAAACCAAGGATCAATTGCAGAAAGTCGATAGATTCTATCAACTGAGATTCCCATCTTAAGAGCAGCTGCCACATAATACAAAATCAAATCATCAGGATGAGAGAGGTGATCTTCTATTTGCTCTTCGTCATATGATTCCATATTTGCTCGATTTAGAACAAGACCGTCATTTCCAATGTCAAGCATTCGTATTGATTTTTGTAATGATTCCTCAAAGCTTCTTCCAACAGCCATAACTTCACCAACTGATTTCATGGTAGGACCAATCTTTCGTTTTACAAGATCAAATTTTGCAAAATCCCATCTAGGATGTTTACATACAATGTAATCCAAAGAAGGTTCAAAACAAGCAGTTGTAGATTTTGTAATTCTATTTTCTAGTTCTGGTAATGTGTATCCCAATCCAATTTTTGCAGACATGTATGCAAGTGGATAACCTGTTGCTTTGCTTGCAAGTGCAGAAGATCGTGATAATCTAGGATTGATTTCTATTGCAACGTATCTATCAGAATCAGGATCCAAACCATATTGAATATTACATTCACCTACAATCCCAACATGTTTTGTGGCACGCAAAGCTGCAGTGCGAAGCATGTGATATTCATAATTATTAATTGTTTGAGAAGGTGCAACAACAATGTTATCACCAGTGTGAACTTTCATTGAAAGAACATTTTCCATATTACAAACAATTACACTATTTTCTTCATAATCTCGCATTACTTCATATTCTATTTGCTTCCAATGTCCAATGTATTCCTCAATTAGAACTTGACCCACAAGACTTGCCCTTAGTCCTCGTTCAACAATTTCATGTAATTCAATTTCATTGTAAGCAACTCCTCCTCCCTTACCGCCAAGGGTATACGCTACTCGAATAATTACAGGGTATCCTAATTCTTGAGCAATTTCTTTGGCATCTGTAAAATTTGTAACAGTTCTACTTTTTAGAATTGGAACATTGCATTGATTCATAGAGTCTTTGAAGAGTTGGCGGTCCTCAGTTCTTTGAATTCCTTGAATTTGTGTGCCTAAAACATGCACTCCATACTTTTCAAGTATGCCTGTTTGTGCAAGATTAACACCACAATTCAAAGCAGTCTGACCCCCATATGCCAACATTATCCCATCAGGCCTTTCCTTTTCGATAATAGATTCTACATACTCGACATTCACAGGTAACAAATACACTTTATTTGCAAATCTAGTATCTGTCTGAATTGTTGCAATGTTTGGATTGATTAGGATACTTTTCAGTCCATCTTCGTGTATTGCTTTGAGGCATTGGCTTCCGGAGTAGTCAAATTGACGGTCGTTTTTAGCGACTCTCGCCGGCTTCTCCGATTTTTATTGCCCCACTACCAAGTACAAGAATTTTTTTTATCGACTCATTCTTTGGCAGATTTACCTTCCTCCATAAGGTGCTTGAGTTCTTCAAAGACGAATTTACAATCATAAGGACCTGGTGCAGCTTCGGGATGAAACTGAACAGCAATACAATTTTGTTTTTTGTGTTTTATTCCTTCAACTGTTTTATCGTCTGCGTTTGTAAACCATAAATCAAATTCAGATGCATTCAAAGATTCAGGAGTTATCCCATAACCGTGATTCTGACTAGTAACATAAACTTGATCATTATCTAAATTAACACATGGTTTGTTTTGTCCTCGATGACCATATTTCAATTTGTAAGTTTGAGTGTTTCCAGCAAGACCGATTATTTGTGCACCTAAACAAATTCCAAGTGTTGGAATGTTTTTTTCAATTAGTTGTCTTGCAGTTTCAATAGTGTTAGAACATTTTTGAGGATCTCCTGGACCATTACTAATTACAACACCTTTTGGATGATATGACATAATTTTTTCAAAAGATGTATTCCAAGGTAATTTTATCACTTTGTACCCAAGTTCACGAATATTTCTCAGTATTGCATTTTTTGTACCAGTGTCAATTACAACTACTGATTTTTCTTCAGACCCATATACCACTTCTTGTTTTGTAGATACCGTATCCATAAATTGTTCAGAATTGTAATTAGGTGCAGACGCAAGTTGTTTTTTTACTTGATCTACATTAATTTCAGTGTCAGACACTACCAGGGCAGCCATCATTACTCCTCCAGTACGAATTTTTTTTGTTAGCGCTCTTGTATCAATTCCAGAAATTCCAGGGATTTTTTCATTATATAACCACTCATCAAGAGTCATCAATAGATTCCAGTGGCTAGCAGTCAAAGAAAGTTCATGAACAACTAATCCCCTTAATTGAATTTTATTAGATTCAAAGAATTTTGGGATTCCATCTTGATCTTTAATTGATGGATCTGGCACACCATAATTCCCCACAAGAGGATAGGTAAGTGTAAGGATTTGCCCACTATACGATGGATCAGTTAGAGTCTCGGTATACCCCACCATTCCGGTATTAAAGACGATTTCACCAAAAACTGTTGTAGAATAACCAAACCCCATCCCGTCAAGGACAGTGCCATCATCAAAAATCAGCTTTCCAAACTTGTTTGCGTGGATTGATTTCTTTGTAGTAATTGTAACCCTCGACGACTACTTTTGATTGTGGATTTAAGTTTTTTGAAGGTTGATCGCAAAGAGAAATTAAAATGTTCTCAGAGTGCTCTGAATTCTTCGCTCCACTTGTGATATGCACGGATCATTTCAAGTGAAACACTTGGTTTTCTTCTTTCCATAATTGTCTTAAAGTCAGCTGTTGTGAGTTCACGTGGTTGTATTGGTGCTTCACCAGCTACTGGTTCATGATAATCAGGGGCGTTAAATATTTCATGAACTGCCTTAATTTGTGCGGCTTGACAAACGTCTTTGATATCACTTGCACTGTAACCATCAAATAATTTTGCGAGTTCTGATATGTTAACTCTAAGGTCTTTTTTCAATGGTGCAGTGTATTGTTCAAATAATTTTTCTCTTGCTTCTTGAGTTGGAAGTGAAACGTATATTCTTTTTTGGAATCTTCTAAGAAAAGGCCAATCAAGACTCCATGGTTTGTTGGTAGCGCCAATAACATAAAGCATCAAATCTTTACCTTTACCATTAACACCGTCCATTTCTGTCAAGAATTGATTTTTTGTCCTTACCTCTCCTCCAACTTCACTACTTCTAGATCCTAAAAGAGAATCAACTTCATCGACAAAAAGAATTACAGGTTTTCCTTCTTTTTCAGCATACTTTCTTGCCATAGCAAATAATTTTGAAACATTTTTTTCAGCCTCACCTAACCACTTACTCATCATGGATGCAGCATCTACATTAATGAAATAGCCATCCATTTCATTTGCAGTAGCAGCGGCCAACATGGTTTTTCCAGTTCCTGGTGGTCCATAGAGAAGCATTCCCTTTGGCCAGCCCAAAGGAAACAAATCAGGTCTTTTTGTAGGATAAACTATTGATTCACGCAATGCATTCTTTGCATCATCTAATCCAATTACTTCACTCCAACTAATATTGGGTTTTTCTTTCATTACAAGATCTTCAAAATCATTTTCATCAGTTTGTCTTTGTACAGAAGCTTTCTGTTCTTTAGGAGAAGCATTTGGATCAACTGCAGGTTCCACTCCACGTGATTCTTGAAGTGCAGTTATTCGATTATGATAAGAATTACATCTGTCTTTGTAAATAGGATTAAGTTTGCTTGTTGGATAAAGTTGTAATAGTTTTACAAGGGAGTCAATTGCTCGCTGATAATGTGTAATGGCCATACCTCGTGCTCCTTGAGAGTCAAACTTGATTGCCTCTGAAGCATACTTGCTTGCATTATTTTCTAATTCTTGTGGGGCTAAACTCATATTACTTGCACATCATTTCCTTGAGAATTTTCTTGGTATTCAGAGGTGTTAATCGCTGTAGTAAATTTGGTTAAATTAATTGAACTAGTTTTAGGAGCATTCTCAGGGAATTCATCCAGATATGATTTTTCAAGGTCAGATTTTTCTGAAATTCTAGAGTGCATATTTTTGACTTTATTAATAGAATCCTCAGCAGATAAAATTAGTTCAGATATTTCATCATCAACGCATTCTATTGATTGAGCAGATTCGGCGATAATTGAAACAAACTGCTGTAAAATCAAGCGTGTCTCTTTTTTATCCTCATATTTAGCGAGCATGAAATTAGCCAATCCCACAATTTTATTTATATCCTGTAATTCCTCCAGGGTTAATTTATCAATTTTAACATCATGTGTATTAGAGAGAGATATTTTTTTTTCAATTTTTGCCGATAGTGATTGGATATGGTCCATATCTTTTGCAAAACCATGTTTAGAGCTAAGAAAATTCAAGTATTGCATGATTTAGAAAAATCAAGATTAGGATACTGCTTACTTAATTTAGAGTCCACCATCAATTTTACTTCATTTAGCATTGAAGATGACTCGATATTTGATTGACTAAAATCAAACCTAGCCTCAGTAAGAATTGCAGAATCAAAAATAATACTTCCCAAATGAACGGATAGTTCTGAAAGATTTTGACTGCAAGCAGGAAGTAGGTTAAAAAGTTGAGCACTCACAGTCCTGATCATAGGAATTGTCAAAGGCAAAAGTTCAGGAATACTGTTTATTCCATTAATAGAGTTTAGTCTTTTTTGAATTTGAGAGAGAATCTCTAATGAAAAAATTATGGTTCTTTCAAAATCAAGTGCTTTAACATATGTGTGATCATCATTATCTAATTCTAAGAAATTACGGTTTAGTTTTTTTAGTTCAATTTTTTTTCTTTTTAAAATATCCACAATACTATTCAGTAAATCACTGGAATACTCGAGTCTTGGGACAATAGTGACAGTTTGAGATACATTCACACACTCTACTCTAACCAAATTTGAATTACACATCATACCAATCTGTCAACAGATATTTGATATTTCAGTACAATGTCACAATTTTATCAGTAACCGCAGTAACACCTCGCGATGGTTACAATTTTGAATTTTTTTGAGTATTTGTGTAAAGGAATTTAGCTCTCAATGTTACCTAATCATGTGTAAAAAAGAATCATGGTAAATGGGCATGCATTAACTGTCAGTCTTGAAGAATTTGGCTTGAGCAAGTATGAGGCTCAGGCATATGTTGCCCTTATCTCAAAGGGGACAATATCAGCAGCAGAACTTGCTTATTATTCAGATATTCCAAGAACCAAAATATACCCCACATTATTAAAGTTGGAAAACAAGAAATTGGCAATAATTTCAAAGAGCAAGCCAATCATGTGTACAGCGATTGCACCTGAAGATGCATTTGATTCAATTATCGATGAGCAAATTAACAAAGTAAATGCAATGAACACACTAGTTTCAAATCTAAAAAAAGCAAGTGAGGAAAGCAGGAAATCTAGAGGTTCAGAAGAGAAAAGATATTTTCACGTTAGTGCAAATAATGTCCTAGAACAGCTAAGAATAATGATAGAAGGTTCAAAATCTTCAATCAATATCATGGCAGATCAATGGGGATTAGAATTACTAGGAGAATGCAAAGAACAGTTACTATCAGTGCTTCGTAGAAATTCAGAAGTCAGATTGTTACTCCCATCCACACAAATTTGTTCAGAATTATACAGAGCAATTCCAAATGAGGTAAAAATCAGAGTATCAGATACAATACAAAATTGTTTTGTTTTTGACGAAACAGAAGTATTGATTGTGGATAACGAGAATGGCAAGGGCGCAATATTTTCATCAACAGAAGTGTTGGGAATAAATCAAAATAGAGTATTTGCAGATATTTGGAGAAATTCAATTAAAACAGAATCACTTGCAGACATGACAAAAAATGAAGCCCAAGAAATTTACAAAATTATTCGAATTATTAATGAAAATGGGCTTACACATATTCTAAATTCAACAATGGTTTCAAAAAAACCAGAGTTAGACATGCTCAAATTACTTGAAAAGAACGGAATTAATTTAAAAAGTAAATCATTGGATGAAATAATTGAGATACTAGATGCAGTATTACAAATAATGTGTTCAGGTCATGTGAATTTTGATGCCAATACTAAAAACATAACAATAGAATCAAAATTAAATAGCGGTCATTCATTACCGTGGGCATCAATTTTGGATGAATGTCTACAAAAACAAGGTTACAAAACAAGAACAGTGTATCAAAATAATTCAAACAAAGGCGAAAAAGTCCTCATCAAAATAAGTAAAAGCTAAAATCACATAAGTATTTCACAAATATTGTGATTGATGAAAAAATAAAATCATTAGGAATTAAATTGCCCATTCCACCTAGTCCTGCCGGATCTTATATCCCAGTAGTAAGATCAGGGAATTTACTATATGTCTCAGGTCAAATTCCAATGGAGGATGGGAAAGTAGCATTTACAGGAAAAGTTTCAGATGCAAATATTGAAACGGCACAAAAATCAGCAAGAATTTGTGCAATCAACATACTTGCTCAACTCAAAAAAGAATTAGGAGATTTAGAAAAGATTTCCAAAATCGTGAGAATATCAGGATTTGTAAATTCAGTGCCAGAATTCACACAGCAACCAAAAATAATCAATGCAGCTTCGGATTTATTTTATGAAATATTTGGAGAATGTGGAAAACACTCTAGAATTGCAGTTGGAGTATCAAGTTTGCCGTTAAATTCAATGACAGAGATTGACGCTATAGTAGAAATGAAATAAAAAATATCCAATTTTGAGATTAATTAATTTAATTTTTTATTAAATTCTTTAAGAAATGTTTGAATTTTTAGTTTTGGAATGACGGCTCCACATGCTTTATCATGTCCTCCACCAGAACCACCAAGATCAGTTGCAAGAATATTAACAATTTTACCTAAATGAATTTTGCAAGATCTTGATCCTCTAACAGATACAGCATAGATACCATGATCAACTCTTTCTTTGTAGGCAACACCCACATCTTTTCCAGATAACCCTAAAACAAAATTAACTGCGCCACTTGCTCCAGAGTCCATAATTTCCATATATCCAATGTTTGACATAGTTTTCATTCCTTTTTTGACTTTGTCAATTATTAGTGCTAGTTTCTCAACTTGAATTTGTGCAAATTCAAAGGTATTTGGAATTTGGTGTGGGAATTTTGAATCAGCCAGCTCTTCTACCAAATACAGCAGATAATCAGGATCTTTTTGATGTCCAACTATATTGTAAGTAAGAACAGTTGCGTTAATCAAAGCAAATTGTCTATCGTAGATTTGAAGTAATTTAGAACCGATTGGTCTATCTTCCATATAATCAGTAATGGCAGCACATGCTGCAATAAACGAAGCATGATCAGAGAGTTTTGATTTGAATGCATTATAGACCTGAACTGTGGTGCATTCATTGATATCATGAATCATTTTAACTTTAATTTTTTCCAAGTCTTTTGTAATTTTTGGATCAATATCGTGATGATCAATGTATGTTACTGCAACATGATTCTTTTTTAAAACTCTTAAAATTTCAACAAATTCATCTTGATTCTTTTTACTAAGACCTAAATCACAAATATATAATGATTTTAATTTTTCATCCGCACAAACTTTCTGTATAGCCTCCATCTGTGATGGGTAATCAACCAAAACAGAATCACCACCAAAAGCTTGTCTAATCAAAGCTGCAGAACTAATACCGTCAGCATCTTCTTTATGTGAAATACAAATAACTTTAGTTCTTTGTGATTGAGTGGTCTTTGGTTTTGTTGTTTTTTTCTTGATAGTTTTTGTTGTTTTCTTTGTTTTAGATGCGACCATTATTGTCGATTCACTTGTATACCCTCATTTAAATCAAGAATGAATTATTACTTTGATTCCTGAGATTCTTGTTTTATGCTTTGATTTACCAAAGAGGTGGAATTTACAAATGCATCATAAAATGACATTCCATTCATCTGAGTTTGAATATCAATTTCTTGAATTTTACGTAATTCATCTCCAGATGCAGTTAAGACGAGATTATCAAGTTTCTCTAAAAGTTGTCGTTCAGAGGGAGTCATTTAATTTTTAATTAAAAATAATCATTTATGAGCCAGAGTTGCCATATTAGACTAATTACTAAACTTCATAGACATGATTTCTTGCGAAAATATAATAAAAGATTTCTCAGAGGATAGATGTGGAGACAAAAAACATAGGCTTACGTGGGATTCAGGTTGCAGATACAAAAATCTCAAGTATTGATGGTGAAAAAGGCAAGCTAATTTACCGTGGTTATGATATCTTAGAACTAACAAAAAAATCAAACTATGAAGAAACAGCATATTTGTTATTACATGATGAATTACCAACCAAAGAACAACTATCAGAGTTCAAATCCAAACTAAATGAGGCAAGATGGATTCCCAAAAGGATGCAAATCAACATGGGAAATTGGAGAAAAGATGCAGACCCAATGGATATGCTACAAGCATTTGTTGCCGCACTGGCAGGATACTATGATGAAGAATTTGCAAGCAAAGAGGCAAGTTATGATAAAGCAATCAACCTAATTGCCAAAGTACCTACAATAATTGCAAGTTGGCAGAGAGTCAGAGACGGATTAGAAATAATTGATCCTGATCCAGATTTAGATCACGCAGCAAATTTTCTCTACATGATGTTTGGAGTAAAACCAGATAAAGAAATTGAAAAGATTTTCGACACATGTTTGATTCTTCATGCAGAACACACCTTTAATGCATCTACATTTGTTGCAAGACAGGTCGCGTCAACTAGAGCACATATGTACTCAGCAATAAGTGCGGCAATCGGTGCATTGAGTGGGGAATTGCATGGAGGTGCAAATACAGAGGTAATGAAGATGCTTTTAGATATTGGTACGATAGACAATGTCGTTCCATGGATTAAGGAAAAATTGAGCAAGGGGGAGAGAATAATGGGAATGGGTCATGCAGTGTACAAAACATATGATCCTAGAGCAGAGGTTCTAAAAGAATTATCAAGAAAGCTTGCTGCAAAAACAGGTGAACCATGGTTTGATATTACAGAAAAAGTAGAAACAACTACAATTGCAGAAATAAAAATGCAACGAGGAAAAGACATCTATCCAAATGTCGATTTGTACAGTGCTTCAATTTACCATATGCTAAAAATTCCAATTGATCTTAATACTCCAATTTTTGCAATATCAAGAGTTGCAGGATGGGCAGCACACATAATCGAAGAAAAATTTGCAGAGGCAGCACCAAAGACTGCATTATACAGACCAGAAGCAGTCTATGTTGGAAAATATTGCGGACCAGAAGGGTGTGAATACCAGGTCCTGGACTTGAGAAAGTAATTTTTAATTTCTTGTGTTAAGCCATTCTTTGGCTTTAGAGTGTACATCATGTTTGTACAAAACTTCAAAAACCATATCATAAAATGTGATGCCTTTTTTTTGTGCCTGATCATCTAGCCAACGAATTCCATCAGCCAGTTCTGGATCATATTCTGAAAATTCTACGAGCTCATCAACCATTTTTGAAAAGAATGTTTGTGACTCTAACATGTGTTGTTCTTTTAATCTTTGATCATAAGGGCGGGATTCAAAATATATAGACAAAAAACCGTTATTTGGTTGACAATTGGAGCACGTTTTATTTTTTGATGGAAATACAAAGGCAATATCATGGGTTATTCAAACAAACAATTCAATCATAGAGCAAAAAAGAGAACATGCCGATATTTACTTGGATAAAGTAACCAGCCAACAATCAAAATACATCGGATTACATGTTGGGATGTTTTGGGGCATTGGCACATTTATCATAAAAAACCAAGATGCTGTAAAAATAGCAATAGACAATAAAGTAATCTTTGAGCATCTATCAACAAATCAAAAAAGCCATGATGAATTTATTGAAAAAAGAATTCATTTTATCAGACAATTAATTGAACAAAGAGAATTAAAAATTCAACATGTTTTGATAACACCAGAGGAAAACTTGGCTGCTAAAAAAATACAATGCAGAGGGGCTTAAGACCAAAAACGAGAGTTACTTGGTGAGAGCCCCAATGCATCTTATATTCCACATCAGGTGAATGAATGATATAAAAAATAATTGTTCAATATGATTGACCATAGTTAAAATCAATTAAAGCGATCATGTAAGATTTTCAAAAGTTTTTTTAGATTTATGTAAATTTTTGAAGAAAATAAGAAATTACATACGGGATGAAATTTTATAGTTGTAATTATTTAGCAAACAGTGTTCCATATTCAAATTATTTTAAAATGTGAACGTAATAGTAAAGATTAGATTTATTTAGCTTGAGGAAATCCTTGGATTAATTATGGCAAGTATAGATAAAGTGGCAATTGCATTTTCTATTGCAATTGTAGCTGTCGGCGTAGGATTTGCATTCTATGCTGGTGAGGTTCAAAATAACGCTCCAGTAGTCTCAGCTCCAGTAATGACTAAAACTGAGATGCCAAAAATGCAAGCACCTGCAACAACAGAGAAAACTGTAAAAATAAAAGAAGAGGTAAAGATTGAAGAAAAACCATCTGTACCAGTTGAAGAACCAGCTGTGTCAGTTGAAGAATCATCTACACCAAAAACAGTTAGCGTAACAATTCCAACCGGAACTTCATCTCCAGGCTGTGAAACATCCAATGCATGTTATTCACCAGAATCAATTACAATCAATGTAGGTGATGCTGTAGAATGGAAAAACACAGATACTGCAGCACACACAGTAACAGGTGGTAGTCCATCAGATGGTCCATCTGGTGTATTTGACAGTAGTTTAATCATGGCAGGCGCATCATTTGAAAATACATTTGATGCAGCAGGAAGTTATGATTACTTCTGCATGGTACATCCATGGATGGTTGGAAACGTTCAAGTGAACTAACCGAAATTTTTTCTTTTTTCTTATTTTATTTGATTTTTACGTATTGCTCTATTGTATGCCACTCCAAATCTATGAGTCTCATCTCGAGCATATTGTAAAATTTTCAATGAAGGTTTATCTTTTGAAATCACAATAGAATTTTTTTGGGTTGGAACAAATATCTCCTCGTTTTCTTTAGCAAGTGAAATGCAATTAATCTTCAATCCTAGTGATTGCAATGACTTGAGTGCAGCATTTAGTTGCCCTTTTCCACCATCAATTAATATCAAATCAGGTAGCTGAGAATGTTCTTCCGACAATCTAAGATATCTTCGTTTGATGATCTCACTTATCATTGCAAAATCATCCCTACTAGAAACTGTTTTAATTTTGAATTTTCGGTATCCAGATTTGTTTGGTTTGCCATCTACAAATCTAGACATCGAGCCTACTGCAAAATCATCCCCATGATTTGAAATATCAAAGCATTCAATGATGCTAGGAATTGTAGAAAGATGCAATATTTCTTGTAGTTCTATCAAGCCAAGATCACCACCCTTGGAATGAATCAATGAAATATTTTTTAAAATCAAATTAATGATATCCTTTCGTTTACCACGTTGTGGGCAAATAATTTCAACTGAGAATCCTGCCTGCTCAGAAAGTAATGATTCTAAAAGTATTTTATTTTCAGGAAGTTCACTGACAAGTATAAATTTTGGAATTTTATGAATGGTGTAGTACTGAAAAAGAAAATTTGAAAAACTATTATCCCCAACAAGATCAAAAAAGAATTTATCGCTATCTCGCATTACCCCGTTAATCATCCTGAAATTCATTACAGTTACAGTTTGATCTTTATTTCCAATTCCAAAGTATTCCTCATCAGAATTCTCAACATATTCCATTTTTTGTTTTGTTTGAAGACTACCCAATCTAATCAAAGTATCACGAATGTCCTTTGCACGTTCAAATTGTTGTGATTCAGCAGCTTGCGTCATTTCTTCTTTTAATTTTTTTGTGAAAACAAGAGTTTGGTTTTTTCCTTTTAGGACTTCTTCTAATGAGGATACATGTTGATTGTATTTGTCTTGAGCATCTTTGAATTCACATGGACCTTCACAGTTTCCTAAATGGTATTCCAGGCATACTTTTTTTGGCAGTTGTGTACAGATTCTAATTTGAAATGCTTTACGCAGAGTGCCGATCGTAAGTAATTTTGAGCTGCCTTGCATAAACGGACCAAATATTTTTCCGCCACCTAGAAACTTTCCATCATGTGTTCTTCTTGCAACAAGCAGTCTAGGGTATTTTTCATCAGATATTCGAAGATAGGTATAGCGTTGTTGATCTTTTAATTCAATGTTAAATTTGGGTCTGTATTTTTTTATCATGTTTGATTCTAAAAGGAATGCTTCGCTTTCATTATCAGTTAAAACAAATTCAATATCAGAAATATTTTCCACAAGCTTTTGTGTTTTGTAATTCTGATTTTTTAAAAAATATGACTTTACTCTGTTTTTTAGATTTTTTGCCTTTCCGATATAGATAATTTTTTTAGTAGAGTCTTTCATCAGATAGATGCCAGGATTTGAGGGGATGTGGATTTTTGAAATATCAAAAGTCATTGTTTTAGTAGTTTTTTGAGATATTTTCCAGTATAGCTTCCAGGTGCTTTTGCAACTTGATCAGGTGTGCCTACAGCAATTATTTTACCACCCTCATCACCACCCTCAGGTCCCAAATCAATTAACCAATCAGAATTTTTGATTACATCCATGTTGTGCTCAATTACCAGGACAGTATTTCCTAGATTTACAAGTCTGTTTAGAACATCAAGGAGTTTTTGAACATCGGCAAAATGCAACCCCGTGGTAGGCTCATCAAGAATGTAAAATGTTTTTCCTGTTCCTCGTTTGGATAATTCAGATGCAAGTTTTACTCTTTGTGCCTCTCCACCAGATAAAGTAGTAGATGATTGCCCTAGCTTGATGTAACCCAACCCAACATCAAAAACGGTTTGTAATTTTCTTTTGATTGAAGGAATATTTTCAAAAAATTGCAGTGCCTCATAAACGGTCATATCCAATACATCTGAAATATTTTTTCCTTTATACAAAACAGATAGAGTTTCAGAGTTGTATCGTTTTCCTTTGCATTCATCACATTTTACATAAACATCTGATAAAAATTGCATCTCAATTTGTTTTACACCGTCACCATCACAAGCAAAACATCTTCCATCAGGTACATTAAATGAGAATTGTCCTACAGAGTATCCTCTTTCTTTGGATAATTCAGTATTTGCATATAATTCTCTTATAAAAGTAAATGCGCCGATATATGTTGCAGGATTAGAACGTGGTGTTCTCCCAATTGGGGATTGATCAATTGCAATTACCTTATCAATATTTTCCAGACCTAAAATTTCACGGTGACTTCCAGATTTTACATTAGACTTGTAAAAATGATTCTCCAGAGATTTTAATAAAATATCATTTATCAAAGTAGATTTTCCAGAGCCAGATACACCAGTTACAGAAACAAAAAGACCTAAGGGAATTTCCACATCAATATTTTTTAAATTATTTTCAGATGCTCCTTTAATAATTAATGAACCAGAGCGATTACGTATCTTCCCTTCAAGTTTTATCAATGAATTATTTTTTAGATAATCTCCAGTGACAGATTTATTATCATTGAGAATTTGGTCAATAGTTCCTTCAAAGACTACATTTCCTCCATGCACTCCTGCACCAGGACCTAAATCTACAATCCAGTCTGAATTTCGTATAACTTCTTCGTCATGCTCCACTACAATTACCGTATTTCCAAGATTTCGTAGCTTTGTTAGCGTTTTAATGAGACGCTCATTATCACGTTGATGCAAGCCAATTGTAGGTTCATCAAGAACATACAAAACCCCAGTAAGATTAGACCCAATCTGAGTTGCCAATCTAATCCTTTGAGATTCGCCACCAGATAAAGTAGAACTTAATCTATTCAGAGTGATATAGTTTAATCCTACGTTCATTAAAAATTCTAATCTTGCTTTGATTTCTTTAAGGACATCTCGTGCAATGTATTGCTCATTTTCAGTTAACTTTAATGTAGAAAAAAAATCATAACAGTGATCAATGGATAAATCACAGACATCCATGATTCCCTTATCGTTAATTTTAACTGCCAGTGATTCTGGTTTTAATTTTTTTCCATTACATACAGTACATGGTGTATCTCGCATGAATTGTTTTAGCCATTCACGTTTTGATTCAGAATCAGTTTCCATAAAAGAGCGTTGAAGATTGACTAGCACTCCTTCAAATGCATTAGTGTATTGCCAGGAAGAATCGCCAGATTTGGAACTGTATTTAAAATCAATCAAGTCATTAGTTCCGTGCAAAATAATTCGAAGATGTTTTGGTGCTATTTTTTCAATGGGTGTCATCAAATCAAAACCGAATTTTTTTCCAACAGATCTTAATGCTTGTTTTCTAAATGCAGAAAATCGTCCACTCCATGGAACAATTGCACCATCTAAAATTGATTTACTCTTATCAGGGATTACAAGGTCTGCATCAAATTCCATATTCACACCCAATCCATTACATGCCTTACACATTCCAAATGGAGAATTAAACGAGAATGTTCTAGGCTCTAATTCACCAATAGTCAATCCACAATAAGGACATGCGTTGTTTTGTGAAAAAATTTTTTCTGATTTTTCAGATGAAATCATGACATCACCTTTGGATGCTTTGATTGCAGTTTGTATTGCCTCAAATAATCTAGATTTTTCAGATTTTTCTGTCTGTATTCTATCCACTACAATCTCAATATTGTGCCATTTCTGTCTATCAAGTATCGGAAACTGTTCATCTAGACTCAAAATCTCCCCATCTAAGCGTATTCTAGAGTATCCGTCTTTTTTTATCTGTTCAAATAATTTCTCATATGTTCCTTTTTTTCTCTGAATAATCGGAGATAAAATCAGAATCTTTTGTCCAGCGAAATCTTTTAGAATAGAATCACAGATAGTTTCAACGGATTGACTAGATATTTTTCTAGCGCAATTTGTACAATAAGGAATTCCAATTCGTGCATAAAGTAATCTCACATAATCATAGATTTCAGTAGTTGTTCCAACAGTAGAACGTGGATTCTTACTTGTAGTTTTTTGTTGAATAGATATTGCAGGAGAGAGTCCTTCTATAGAGTCAACATCAGGTTTGTCCATTAATTCAAGAAACTGTCTTGCATAAGCAGAAAGTGATTCCACATAACGTCTCTGTCCTTCAGCATAAATTGTATCAAAAGCCAAAGTCGATTTTCCAGAGCCAGATAGTCCAGTAATAACAACAAGATTATTTTTTGGAATATCAACATCAATGTTTTTTAGATTATGATGTCTTGCACCACGAATTTTTAATTTATTTTCGACCATCTTTGAATTTAATCTCCTTTTCCAGTCTTTTTATTCTATCTCGACATTCAATTGCACGCTCAAAATCTAATTCTTCAGAATATTTTTTCATCTGAGATTCGAGTTCAATAATATCAGTAGCAAGATCGTGTATAGATTTTAGTTTAGATTCATCTAATGTGGTAACTTGTTCAGGAACTGATTTTATAATTGTCTGTGGAATGATATTATGCTCCGTGTTGTATTGTATTTGTTTTTCTTTACGTCTTTTTGTTTCATCTATTGCATGAGACATTGATTTTGTAATATTATCAGCATACATAATTACCGAGCCATTTACATTTCTTGCAGCTCTCCCAAATGTTTGAATCAAACTAGTAAAGTTTCTCAAAAATCCTTCCTTGTCTGCATCTAAAATTGCAACTAGTGAAACCTCAGGAATATCCAATCCCTCCCTTAACAAATTAATTCCAACTAGAACATCAAATTCGCCTAATCGTAGTTGTCGAATTAATTCTGTTCTTTGTAATCCTTCTATTTCAGAGTGCATGTATCTCACCCTCACCTGTTTTTTTGAAAGATATTCAGCAAGGTCTTCAGCCATACGCTTTGTTAGAGTGGTGACTAAAACACGCTCATTTTGGGCTGCTCTTTTGGCAATTTCGTGAATTAGATCATCCATTTGATCCTTTGTTGGTCTGATTTCCACGGATGGATCAAGTAGTCCGGTAGGCCTTACTAGTTGCTCTGCTATTTGAGATGATATTTTTTTCTCATAATCACTCGGAGTTGCAGATACAAAAATTGTATTTTTCAGATAACTCTCAAATTCTTCAAATTTTAATGGTCTGTTATCATATGCACTTGGCAGACGAAATCCATATGTCACTAGTTGCATTTTTCTTGAATAGTCACCTTTGTACATTCCATGTAGTTGTGGCAAAGTAACATGTGATTCATCAATTACAAGTAAATAATCATCTCCAAAAAAATCCATCAGACAAAATGCTTTCTCACCAGGTTGTCTTCCATCAAAATGTCTTGAATAATTTTCAATTCCTGAACAATAACCCAACTCGCCTATCATCTCTAAATCATATTTTGTTCTCATTTCCAATCTTTGTTTTTCTAATTCATTTAATTCAGGCAGTCGTTGTTCTAGCTCATCTTTAATTGAAAGTACAGCTTTTTCTCTGACATCTTTTGCAATCAGATAATGTTTTGCAGGAAAAATTTTCATCTGAGTTATACTATGTTTTTCTTTAAGTGATATACTATCAAGTAAAGCGATTTTTTCTATGTCATCACCAAACATTGAAATTCGTACAATGTCTTCAGAATATGCAGGAACAATATCTATCGTATCACCCTTTACTCTGAAATTACCAGGAGCCACTTCGATGTCATTTCTTTCATATCTTGCATCAATGAATTTTTTTATTAGTTCGTTTCTTTTTATCACATCACCTGCAGTAATTGTAATTGCCAAATCATCCCAATCCTGAGGATTACCAAGAGAGTAAATGCAAGACACTGTTGAGACAATAATTGTCGGATCTCCAGATAGGAGCATTGCAGTTGCTTCTAATCGTAATTTTTCAATTTTTTCATTTATTTGAGTGTCTTTTTCAATATAGGTATCTGTCTGAGGCAGATAGCTTTCAGGCTGATAATAATCATAATAAGATACAAAATAACCCACGTTATTTTTTGGAAAAAACTGCTTGAATTCAGAATACAACTGTGCAGCCAGAGTTTTGTTGTGAGATATGACCAACGTGTTTTTTCCAGTTCTTGCAATTACATTTGCAATAGAAAATGTCTTTCCGCTACCAGTTACACCAAGTAATGTCTGAATTGTTCCCTTCTTCACACCGTCCACTAGTGCATCAATTGCTTGGGGTTGATCACCAGTAGGTTCAAACTCTGATACTAGTTCAAATTTATGACTTTGTTGCAACAGTTACGATAATCCAAAACTGAACTTATAGCTAACGTTTGGAGAGTAAAACACCAATGGTTCACAGTAATTAAGAACAAAAAATAGCACCAGTGAGTAGATTTTTCATTTATCTATTAAACAAAAAATAACAGATCTCATAGATGGAAAAAATTTGTAAAAACAGCAAACATATCTTTAAGAATTGTATAAGGGATTGCGGCTCATTTTATTGGAGTAAGCAATATTTTGAAAAACGAGTCAAATTCCAAACCGAATTAAATGTAATTGGGATATCACAAGTAAATATTACCAAACAGGTTCATCAACCATTTGCAATCCGTTTTCAGTTATCTCAAAACCCATAATTTTCAAAGTTGCTTTTGCAGTAAGGGAATTTTTCTTTAATATTTTTTCTGCCAAATCCATTCTACTCTCTGCACGCATGTGTTGTCCTATTTTGTATTTTCCATGTAGGATATCAGGAATTACTTTGATTACAGCAACGCCGTCTAAAACTCTCATGGTAGATTGGATTGGATCATATCCTCCCTCAGGCTGATATTTTTTCATAAGACCATTTAGTGCAAGTGTTTTTTCTTCTCTATCTATCACTAGTGATGCTTTGCCTTTGATTACAATACTAATGTATAGTGTATCTGCAAGAGAGGCATCTTGTGGATCTTCAAAATAGGAAGGTAGAAACTCCAATTCCCTGTCAACTTCAAAACCAACTTTGTTATTTCGATTGATATTGTTGATTTTTTCACCTTTGATATGAGAATGCATGTATACAGAATCATTTAGAAAAACAAAATTCATAGGTATTATCTGAGGGTATCCATTCTCATCAATACTAGAAACTCGTCCGACGTGTTCTTGATTCAAAAATTCCTGTATTTTTTGATATGATTTGATTTGTAAAATTCCAACTAGTTGCAACAATGTTATTTTCATTAATAATATTATAAATCCAGATCCTAATCTCTAAAATACCAGTTGGTTAAAGAAAAATCATGGATGATCCTTATCTAAATGATCTAAAAGACGAGTTTAAAAAATATTCATTAGAATTAAAAACATTAAATAAAAAACTCTTAAAATCAAATTCATCTGAAGAACAATCAAGAATTATAAAAAAAATAGACACCATTGCAAAAGAGATGGAAAAAAATCAAATACAATCAGTAAAAGTAACAAAATCAAGATTAAAAGAAAAAAGTAAATCAAAAAAATCCTAATCTTAATCAAAATTCCTAAATTATAGGATAAATGTAGAGTAAGAAGATTGGACGAAAGAGAAGAGGAGCGATTAAGAGCAACATTATTGGCACTTAAAACCCTAGAAGAATGGGGTGGAACTAATTCTAGATTTATTTGGTTTAGAGAACTGCATAGAATTACAGATATTGACAAAGGGTTACTAAGAAACATCATCAATGATTTAAAAAAATCAAAAGAAGTTCAAGAGATGCACGGTACAAATAACAGAATATTTTTTTGTCTAAGAAAATATTATAAAAAATGTCACGACATAGAATTCAGATTTAAAGGAAAACCAATAATGCTCAGAGACGGAAGTAAAGTCAAAGTAATACAAGGTGAAACCAACTCCACAGCACGTACAAGAAAAAGATTAGAAAAACAACAAAAAAGACGACAAGTGAAATCATACACTAGAATGAAAAGCAGAAACAGAAGACCACATAAATCATAAATTAATCATCATTGAGGATCATCGACTTTTCTGCGCATAAGATTAAATTCAGCACGTTTTAGTTTTGCAGATTCTGCTACATCTTCAGTCATATCATACAGATGATGGAGTTCCAACCCCGATGATATTTCATCCTCTTTTTGGTCTTCTAATTCCAACTCAAGATTAGACAAAATATCTATATTTTCTTCCAGAATTTTCAGGCATTTTTTTATTGCCTCAGGAAGCTCATCATCCATTATTGATATGTAAAATTAGCATAGTAAATGATTTTCGATGTGTAAATGGGCTTATTTTTGTAATTTTTCTCTCAGATAAGGCATTACGTGACTTGCAAATTTATCAATAGAGCCAAAGTAATTTTTGCCCCAGAATCGAATTACAAAGTGGTTTACACCTGCTTTCATGAATCGCTCAAATGTTGGAATGATATCATCAGGGGTACCAACTGCAGTTGATGAACGAGCAATTTTATCAGGAATTTTTGTTGCAGCATCTCTCATCTTGACAATCCAAGATTGATCTGACATTGAATATTCTGTAAAGTATTTTACAAAATCAAATCCTTCAATTTCTTTAATACCGTGAACACGCAACACTTCAGGTTTAAACAAACTTACCTTTACTGCTTCTTTCATTTTTGCCCAAGATTCTTCTGCATCTTCTGAAAAGTAAACATCAATATCTAATGCATATTGGAAATTATCCTTTTCTTTTTGAGTTCTGTTATGTGTATCCATTGATACTTGAATTTGTTTTGCATGATCTTCAAATAATTCTGGAGTGTAACCTATTGGCAACCATCCATCGCCAAGTTTTCCAGTAAGTTCCAAAGTGCGTGTACCACCTGATGCCATGTATGTTGGTGGATGTGGTTTTCTAATTGGTGGTGCTTGAAGACATGCGCCTTCTAATTTGTAATATTTACCATCATAATTCACAGTATGATCAGGAGTGGAGCCATACAAAGTTTTGATAACTTGAATTTGTTCTTCCCATTTAGAAACTGGTTTTTCAAAAGGAATACAAAATTCTTTTAGATTTTGAGCCTCACCTGCACCAATTCCTAAAATCGCTCTTCCTTTTGAAATTCTGTCAAGTGTGATTGTAGCTAGTGCAATGTTTGATGGGTGTCTTCTAATTGCATCAGTTACACATGTTCCTAATTCAACATTATTTGTAACTGCGGCAATTGCAGATAGCATTACCCAAGGATCTAAAACAATTGCATTTTTCCATTGTGGGACATTTGTGTGGTCCATATAGAAAATAGAGTCATAACCTGTTTTATCGGCAAGCATACAAGCAGTTAAAATTTGATCTTCAGTGTACCCTGCACGGGCAACATTTAATCCATTTTGAATACCGAATTTTAATGGTTTTTCAGTAATCATACACTTAGTGAATAAGATTAGCATAAATAAGTTTAGTCAAAACAGCCAATTTCGCAGTTTATCAGTAAAATAGAAAAAAAAGTAAAAAAATATTGAAATTTTTTACAGATTACCAGATTTAATATCCTGTAGACACTTGATGACGTCTTCTTTGGAGATTGGGATTGGGTTTGGATCCAAATGTCCTCTATCAGTCATCACTGTATCTGCTGCATCTGAAACATCGGCTTTTAGATCAAGTTTGTCAAAGCCCAATTTTTTCATGGCTTCCTTGAATCTATCATAGAAGATGGATTTGTTATGCTTGTGTGCAACTGTAGTACAAGAAGATAAAGAATAACCATGTGGCACTCCTTCATTTGAGAAAACGTATGATAGTGCATGCCCAAGTGTAGTTGAGCAGTTACCAAATCCAATACCAGATAGCATTGAACCGTATGGATAATTTTCTGGTTTGTCATTCATTATTGCATCATATAGAATCTCAAATGCTTGTTTACACATTGTTCTTGTAAAGTCATTACCAAGTTTGCTGTCATAGCCCTCGGTTGCTTGAGCACATGCATCACAAACAGAACTTTTGATGACTTGTTCTGGAGTACCGTCCATAAAATATGAATCAACAACAGCCATGTCAGCAAGAAATCTGTCTTCTCGTAGCAATTTCTTTTTTCCATCAAATTTCAAAACGCAATACGTTGTCATTTCAGCTCCAGTTCCAAATGTAGTTGGAATTAGGATTTTTTCTTTTTTCATCTCTGGTGCAGCATATTTTACTACATCCATTGAACTTCCGCCACCCAATCCAATTAGGACTGAGGGGTTTTTGTCTTTGAATTGTGAAATTACAGTATTGACATCATCAATTGATGGTTCAGGTGTTACTTGATCATACAGCATATAGTCCGTAATTCCCATTTTGCCAAGCCATTTGTCAGAAAGTGCTGGAGGAACGGTTGTAACAACTAGGGCATTTTTTGGATATTCTGTTTCACCAAGTGCATTTTTTCCAAAATTGATAATTTTTGGAATACGTACTGAGTACATGAATCAAAGGCATCATTGATTATTATTATATCTTACAGTAAGAGAAATTAGCATTGATTATTCAAAATTTTGAAGATTTAGCAACATCAGAAAAGAAAAGAGAGTGTCTAGAGATTTTAGAGGCAGGATTAAAAGCTGCAGACCCAGAGAATATCATACCAAAATTTGTTACTACAGAAGAAATTAAAATTCAGGAACAAATTCTCAAATTGAGTGATTTTTCCAACATTTACACAGTGGCGTTTGGAAAAGCGGGTGATTCTATGACTAGGGCATTAAATGAAATTATTCCAATTAAAAGTGGAATCATAGTAATTCCAAAAGGGTCCAAATCAAAAATAAAAAGCAAGAAATTTCAGATTTTTAATTCTGGGCATCCAAAACCAGATCAAACAAGCGTAAAGGCTGCAAAAGAAGTAACAAAATTTCTTCAAAATAGAAGGGAGGGAGAATTGGTGATATTTCTGGTTTCAGGTGGGGGATCATCACTACTTGCCATTCCAGACGACATAATATTAGATGATAAAATCTATGTAACCGATCTGTTGTTAAAATCAGGTGCCACCATTCAAGAGTTTAATTGCATTAGAAAGCATTTGTCAAAAATAAAAGGAGGCAGGCTAGTGGAAAATATCAAATGTGATGGAATTGGACTTGTGATGTCAGATGTTGAAGGGGATGATCTTTCATCTATTGCATCAGGAACAACATACATGGATAATACCACTTTTTTAGATGCACTAAACATAATTAACAAATACAAATTAAAAAACAAAATTCCATTAGAAATTTTACAGAGATTAGAAGATGGGTTTAAAGGAAAAATTCCTGAAACCCCAAAAAATGCAAAGATAGAAAATTACGTCATTGCAAATAACAAAGATTGTCTAAAAGCAATGGAATCTAAAGCCAAAGAATTTGGATATAAAGTAAAAACAATACAAGTATTTGGCAACATAAAAGATGCTACAAAAACAATCATGGAGAACATATCAGATGAACAAAAAAGTTGTCTGATTTTTGGTGGGGAGACTACAGTCGAAGTAATTGGGAAAGGATCAGGTGGGAGAAATCAGGAATTAGTTTTAAGAATTTTAAAGAATGCACAAAATTTAAAAAAAATGGTCATTGCATCAATGGGGACAGATGGAATAGACGGAAGTACATTTTTTGCTGGAGCCATGACAGAGAACGTCAAAATAGATGAATCAGTAATCAAAGAATTCTTAAAAAATAGTGATTCTGGAAGATTTTTTCAAAAACAAAAAAGCAACATCAGAACGGATTTTACTCACACAAATCTGATGGACATAGGCGTGATATTGAAGTAAATCGTTAATTGCACAAAACTGGTTTTTCTATTTTTTCCTGTTCTCTTCTCATTCTGGCTATAACTGCAGCCAATTGTGCATCATGAATTTCATCAAGGGTCTCGCACATACCAAAAGAATATCTTGCACATACTTAAATCATGACTGAAAATTTACTATAGTATTATTTTATAATTTTTTCATGAATAAATAATGTTTACAGATATTGTTGCATAGTGTTTTAATAGAATGGTGACGTATTTAGTCCAGATATAGCCATGTTAGAAAAACAATTCAATCCAGATTTACTATATAACAGAATTGTCCATTATTATATAGATAAAAAAGGATATTCAAAAGACAAGGCAAATTCAATTGCACAGTCAGTAGTAAAAAGAGAAGCCCAAAGAAGAATATGTAAAAATGAAAAGTGTAAGCATTTCTCACATGATCATATTAGAAATTTTGAAACATGTTTGGTTTTAGATTGTGACTGTAGAAAATTTTCAAATTAGATAAAATCATCCAAAGAATTTTCACGTAATGGTTGTGCATTAATTCCAATTTTTTTTAGGTGTTCAGCAAATTCCTCAACAAATCCATGAATGGTATAAACTTGTTCTGCTCCTGAACGTACAACCATATCCACTAGCTCATTAAAATCACAGTGATCACTCATTGGAATTGAATAATCAGATCGTCTCCCGAATGCAAACCTAGTAGATTGTGCCCAACCACTAAAACCAATAGTTACTGCACCGTATTTTGATTTCATATCTTTGAGAAATTGGTTTTTTTCAGACATCATTGGTGCTACCATTATCCATGGTTTTTTTGATAATAATCCATTTTTTTCTGCTTCAGAATGACCAATTCCATCATTTAGAGATACACCAAGTTGTTGATGAAGTGTGTTCATTTGTTTTACAGAATCATGAAAGTAAAGAGGCCCCCAATGTCCAAAGAGTTGAGTAATGGTTTGAGCTTTTCCTAGCTGATAACCCAATAATATGACAGGTACACCTTTTCCATAAAGATCTGAAATTAATTCATTTACTTGTTTTTGTATGTCTTCTAATTTTGGAAATACAAATTCAGGCAAACCAAAAGTGCACTCTGTGATCAGTGTTTTACATTTTGGGATAATTGCACCTTTTAGAAACCCGCGATTTCTCGTACAGATATCACCAGTATAGAAAATATCATCAAAAAGTAATCCCTTTGCTCCTAAAATATGACCGCTGTCAATTAATGAAAAATTATCCATACTATGAACATGGTTTTCCATCTTAAAGCCTCTAAGATGTGCAATCTCACTGGTCTCAATTGATGAAAGTATTGTACCGCCATTTTTTGATGGGAGATGATCAAAGTGTGCATGAGATATGAAATTCACTCCAGTTGAATGAGTATTTTTTGGATCTAGGTGTATCTTTTTCCCATTAATCTCACACAAGATACCATTTTTTGTCATTCTAATAGGATGTGGCAATGTCAAACAAAATAATTAGATTTGATATAAATTGCAGGTTTGATTTACTATTGACTAGTTGCTAAATTTAGGAATTTTAATTTCAGGCCGTGGAAGCAACATGGAATATATTTTAAAATCAATTAAACGTAAAAAAATTCCAATAAATCCAGCTATCATCATATCAAACAAATCAGATGCCAAAGGCTTGAAGATTGCACAAAAACTAGGCATCAAAACAGAGGTAATTGAAAGTAAAGATTTCAAAGGAAGTAGATCAGAATATGATAAAAAAATAATAACAGTGCTAGAAAAGTATGGAGTTACACCAAAAAATGGACTGGTGTGTTTAGCAGGGTTTATGAGAATAATTAGTCCGGAATTTGTTAAAAAATACAAAAACAGAATTATCAATATTCATCCAGCTTTGCTTCCATCTTTTCCAGGACTCGATGCCCAAAAACAGGCAATAGAGTACGGTTCAAAATATTCAGGATGTACAGTGCATTTTGTAGATTCAGGTGTGGATACAGGACCAATAATTTTGCAATCAATAGTCAAAATAAGAAAAGGAGATACGGAAAAAACATTATCCAAACGCATTTTGGAAACAGAGCACAAAGCATATCCTGAAGCTATCAGATTATTTGCAGAAAAGAAAATAAAAATTTCAGGCAGAAAAACAATAATCAGCTAAGAATCAGGTCCACTAAAAAAATACAATACAACTAGTTCTTTTGAATTACCATGAAAAAAGTGCTCTATTTTTTTTCCCACAAAATACATTTTATTTTCAGAAACAGAATAATCCATATCTTTAATTTTTAAAAAACCGTTACCCTTGAGAATAAAGTATACTTCATCACTATCATGAGGCTCTTGCGTATCTTTCTCACCAGGTTGTAATACCAAAACACCTGCAGCCAGATTTTCATTATTGATAAAAGTGTGAAAATAATCGTCACTGTTTTTTATTTTTTCAATGTATTTGTTTACATCAAAAACTAATTTCATTTTATTGTGAAGCTACAGTGTAAAATTTTGGTTCCGGGAGTTTCTCCATGTATGATGTAGCCATAGAATGAACTTTTTCATGTTCCGGGCTTTGATGCATTTTACTGAATTTTTCAAGATTCTCAAATTCAACTAGCACACGATGCTTGCCATCTTTAGTTTCCAAAAGGCGCCTATTTACAAATCCATCAAATTTAGATACAACTTTGTTTGATTCAGAAAACCATTTTTTAAAGTCAGCAACAGAATCATGTTTTATTTGAATATCAGATATAACTATAAACATAATATCACACCAACAGGGTTACATAATTTCTTTACTCAGATTTTCAAATTCAGAACAATGTATTCCAAGGATTAAATATCTACAAGCCAGAAATAATTGTGATGACAGGCATCAAAATAGATGGAAAAGAGATTGCCCAAACGGTAAAAGACAGAATCAAAAAAGCGGTTGAAGAATTAAAGAAACAAGGAATCAACCCATGTTTGGCAACTATTCTAGTTGGGGACAATCAAGCATCTGCCACTTATGTTAAAAATAAGCACAAAGCCTGCGAAGAAGTAGGAATCATCACCAAAGACTACAAACTGTCATCAGGTATCACACAGTTGGAATTAAATAAAATAATTGTTGAACTAAATAGTGATAAATCAATTCATGGCATTTTAGTTCAATTGCCATTACCTAATCAATTAGATGCGTTTGTTACAACATCCAGAATTTCTCCATTAAAAGATGTGGACGGTCTGACACCACACAATGCGGGTTTGCTTGCAATGAAAAAAGCAGTACTTGTTGCATGCACACCATTGGGAGTAATGGAAATGTTTGATTATCACAACATAGAGTTAGAGGGGAAAAATATTGTTCTAATAAATCGTAGTAATTTGATAGGAAAACCACTATACCATTTACTTTTGGCAAGAAATGCAACGGTAATTACATGCCATTCTAAAACAAAAAATCTCAAGGAATTATGTCAGTTAGCAGATATTGTAATTACAGCGGTTGGCGATAGAAACAAGTTTACATTAACACCAGATATGATAAAAAAAGATGCAATTGTAATTGATGTTGCAATCTCAAAATATAAAGAAAAACTAGTAGGAGACACAGATTATGATCAGATTATCCAAAAAGCATCTTATGCAACACCTGTTCCAGGTGGGGTAGGTCCCATGACAGTTGCAATGTTATTGAAAAATACAATAACAGCTGCATCATTGAGTAGTCAAATTGAAAGATAATTCAGAGAAAACATCATTACGAGAATTTCTCCTTGAGAAAAGAGATGGAACATCTTTTGATTTAATGAAAATTGCAAGCAAGTCAATACTAAAAAAATTAAAAAAAATAGAATCATTTAGAAATGCACAAAAAATAGGAGCGTACTATCCAATAGGCAGCGAAATACTGACACAGGACATTATGCAAGAAGCCCTAAGTGAGGGAAAGGAGGTATTTTTGCCCAAAGTAATAGGAAAAAATATGGAATTTAGAAAAATCGAGAATTTCAGTAATTTAGAAAACGGTAGTTTTGACATAATGGAGCCTCGCAATGAATGCCCTGTAGATAATAATCTGGATATAATACTTGTTCCAACAGTAGGAATATCACCAACGGGAGTAAGACTAGGATACGGTCATGGGTTTTACGATAGATTTTTAGCTGAAAATAAAATTGAAACAATTTCGTTGACGTTGGAAAAACAGATTATAAAAAATATTCCACGTTCAGATCACGATGTAATTATCAATTGGATTGTTACAGAAGACAGAGTAATAGATACATCAGATATAAGATAGGCCTTTTTTACCGATATCTTTTCTACAGTATTTGTGAGACCAAGAAATTTTTTCTGCTGCAATGTATGCATTTGAAATTGCAGATGCCAAAGTATCACCAAGTGCAGTAACTCCTAAAACACGCCCACCATTTGACAATATTTTCCCATCTTGTTTTTTTGTTCCTGCATGAAAGACCATGGCATTTTTAGGAATTAAATCAAATCCAGTAATCTCTTCGTCTTTTAGATATGATTCAGGATATCCTTCAGAGGCCAAAACAATACAAACAGATGATTGATTTTTCCAAGTGATTTGCGGCATCATAGATAGTGTTCCATCTACACTTGCAACAAAATAATCATACAAATCAAAATCCATTCTCATAGTAATTGGCTGACATTCAGGATCACCCATTCGCACATTATACTCTAATACGTATGGTTCATTGTCTCTAATCATCACTCCGGCATAGAGAAATCCTTTGAAGGCAACACCCTCGTTTTTCATTGATTGTAATGTTTTATTGATTATTTTATTTTGGATTTTTTCAGCAAGAATATCATCAATGACAGGAGTTGGCGAATATGCACCCATTCCACCTGTGTTAGGACCTTTATCATCATCAAAGATTCTTTTGTGATCTTGGCTTGTGGCCATTGGTATTGCAGTTACACCATCACATAATGCAATGTAAGATGCCTCAATTCCGTCAATTCTTTCTTCGACAATAATGCGATTTCCAGCATCACCAAATGTCTTTTTTACCAATATTGTATGAATTGCAGCAATTGCCTCATCAGCATCATTACAAACAATCACTCCCTTTCCAGAAGCAAGACCGTCTGCCTTGACTACAACATTGTAATCAAGAGATTTGACGTATTCCTCTGCTTTCTTTGAATCCTCAAAGATTTCAAATCGTGCAGTTTGGATATTATTTCTTTTCATGAAATTTTTTGCCCAAATTTTACTAGATTCTAATTGTGCTGCTTTTTGAGATGGACCGAAAATTTTGAGATTCATTTGATTAAATCTATCTACAATTCCTGCAGCAAGAGGAGTCTCAGGACCAACTACAGTAAAGCAATTATTTTTTTGAGCAAAATCAGATAATGTAGTTAGATCATCAATATCAATTGGAATGTTATTTTCGGTTCCACCATTTCCAGGCGCTGTGAAAACTTTGTCAACTTTGGAGCTTTGAGATAATTTCCAAGATAATGCATGTTCGCGTCCACCAGAACCGACAACTAAAACATTAACCAACAGAAATTATATTTCACTCAATTATATAATCCAAGATATCAAAATGCGAAAAAGGGGTTTTTACTCAAATGCATGTTTCCACATTTGTGCCAATTTTGTCTGACAGTCATCACAGTTTTCCAGATGTTCATAGAATTTTTTTGTATTTTGTGCATATGATTTTACCATGCCTTCTTGAATTTTATCAAAGTTGAACATGAAATTCTACGAGTATTGTAACTTAATAAAATTCCGAAATATCAAAAAATCAATTTAGCTTTATAATGCCACACTCATATCAAAATCTAAGATGGAACTTTCATCAAAATTCGATGCAAAAGCAATTGAATCAGAGATAAGAAAATACATCGAATCAATCGATGTTGAGAAACTAATCTTCGAGTCAGACAAGCCTGAGAAAATAATGTTTATCGAAGGTCCTCCCACTATGAATGGAGTCCCACATGCAGGTCATCTCAGAGGACGTGTGATTAAGGATCTATGGTACAGATTCAACACATTACAAGGGAAAAAAATCACATTTAATGGAGGATGGGATACGCAGGGACTACCAGTTGAATTACAAGCAGAAAAAGAGATTGGAGTAACGGGTGGCAAATCAGAAGTCATTGAAAAAGTTGGAATTGAAAAACTAGTTGATGAATGCAAACGTATTGTAAAAAAATTCAATACCAAATGGATTGAGGTAGATAATTCACTTGGAATGTCATTTAATCACAATAAAGCATATTGGACTTATCGAGATGAATTTATTGAAAGAGAGTGGCAGGTTCTCAAAAAAGCACACGAAAATGGAATATTAGAAGAAGACTTTACAGTAATTGCATATTGTCCAAGCTGTCAAACATCACTTAGTCATGCCGAAGTTAATCAAGGATATGCAGAAGTAAAAGATCCATCATTATACTATAAAGTTAAACTCAGAGATGAAGATGCATATCTGATTGTTTGGACCACAATGCCATTTACTCTAGTTACAGATGCAATGGTAGGACTGAATCCAGATGAGGATTACGCATATGTCAAAGTGGAAAACGAAACATGGGTTATTGGAAAAACAAGATTGGAAGAATTTTTCAAGGAAGTAAATATCGAACAGCATGAAATTCTAAAGACTGCAAAAGGTTCAGAGTTTGAGGGAAAAAAATACATCCACCCACTTTTGAATTTAATTCCAGGACTAGATGAATGCGCAAAGGAAAGTAATTTCCATGTTGCAGTATCAGAAGAATTTGTAGAGGTTACAACCGGTAGCGGTTT
>CALKVM010000011.1:0-36097 GCA_938049695.1 uncultured Candidatus Nitrosoarchaeum sp.
TATTATCTTCAATGAGTTCATTTTTACCAATCTTGTCTGCAATGGCTGAAACAACATCATTTTGAATTCCATCTTTTAGCCTATTTAGAATTCTAAAGTATGCACGTTTTCCAGGAGGCCAAGTAGGATCTACATCCATTTTTTTCAAAGTCTCATTGCCTTGTGTGCCTGCCTTTTCAAAATAAATAATTAATTCAGATAGCGCATTTGGATGAGTATTAAATATTAAATCCTCAGCTAGTTTTTTCTCTGTTGCATCAATTTCCCCATAAGGAATTATTTCTTTTGAATTTACAATAGCTGTATCCAGTCCAGATTTTACTGCATGATACAAAAATACGGAATTGATAACTTTTCTCGCATATGGAACCAGTCCAAAACTGATATTACTTAATCCCAAAGTTGTAAATGAATTTGGAAATTTTTCTTTGACAAGTTTGATACCATCCAAAGTATTTTTTCCTGCATCTAAAAACTCATCTTCTCCAGTAGCAAGTGTAAATGTGAGAACATCAAAAATAAATTGTTCAATTTTTAATCCATATTTTTTTCCTGTTTCATAAAGTAATTCTGCAGTCTCAACTTTTTCTTGAGGAGTTTTTGCCATACCTTTTGGGCCAATGCATAATGCAATTGCAGGCAATCCGTACTTTGCCATTATCGGTGCAAGTCTTTCAAATCTGCTTCCATCCCCTTCCAGGTTAATTGAATTAATTATTGGCCTTCCAGGAATTTGCTCAACAGCTGCCTCTATCACATCAGGATCTGTAGAATCAATTACAAGCGGAGCATCAATTTCCATGCTTAATTTTTTAACAAGATTTAACATGAATTGACGTTCATCAGCTCGCTCAGTAGTGGCAACACAAATATCAAGACAGTGTGCACCATCTTCGACCTGAATTCTTGCTAAATCAACTAATCCATCATAATCATCATTTAGTACAAGTTGTTTTGCTTTTCTGGAACCTTGTGTATTGATTCTCTCTCCAATGATTAGAGGAGGTGGCAATTGCTTCAAATCAACTGCTTTTAGTGCAGAGCTAACTCTAGGAATAGTCAATGTGATAAATTCTCCTCAGTTTTTCTAAATACTTAACCCTTGATAGAATAAGCTTTTTCGTCAATTACTTTTCTTAGTACAGCAATATGCTCAGGATTTGTTCCACAACAGCCACCAATTATTCGAACTTTTTTGTACTGTTTAAGAAAATCACCTAGTGCTTCGCCCATTTTTTCAGGAGTCATCTTGTATACTGCTTGTCCACCCTGATTTTCAGGCATACCTGCATTGGGAACTACCAACAAGTTATGTTCATTTTGCTCATCAAGCCATCTAATACTAGGAGTCATTTCAATTGGACCCGTAGAGCAGTTCAAACCAAAAACATCAATTCCCATATCAGATACAGTTGTGTATGCAGCTTGAATGTTTGTTCCAAGTAACATTTTTCCATATTGGTCCAAAGTTGTATTTGCAATAATTGGAACTTTATTTCCAGTTTTTTTCATCGCATCATGACATGCTTCAATAGCAAGTTTTACTTCCAAGATATCCTGACTTGTTTCAATTAGAAGTGCATCAACTCCACCAAGAATCAAACCTTCAGCTTGTAATTCAAATGCCTCTTTGATTTCATCTAGTGGTTTTTGTCCCAAGTCTGGATCATTTGAGCTTGGAAGATAACCTGATGGTCCCATTGAGCCAATTACATATCGAGGTTTGTCAGCATATTCTGAGCAAACTTCAACTGCTAATTGTGATATTTTTTTGTTAAAATCTACTGTCTGATTGCCAAAACCATATTCGTCTAGTTTTATTTTGTTTGAACCAAAGGAGTTAGTTTCTATACAGTCAGAACCTGCATCCAAATAATTTCGATGAATTTGTTTGATCCATTCAGGATGAGTCAAAACTAAACCGTCATTAAATCCGTCTTGATTATTTGGGAAATCTTCAGGTGTAGGATTATGTTTTTGAATCTCAGTACCCATTGCCCCATCAAAAAGCAAAATTCTGTTTTGTAATGCGGTGAGGAATGGCTCTTTTTGTACCAATTTATTTTTAGAATGTTTCTATACAGTTTAACTCTTTTGAGAAAAATCATCCATACAATCAGGGGAATTGGCACTTATGTTGAAATTAGGTAGAGAGTGAAATTCCACATATTTATGCAAAAAATAAAATTAAACAATCTAGTTCGTAGTGCTACTTTTTTTCAACATGCTGGAATTTCCATAGTCTTTGTGTTCTTGCCAATAATGGCAATGGGGGTAACAAGTTCTGTTTTCGAAATTGGTCTGATAATTGCATCATTTAGCGTTGCAGAAATTTTATCTCAAATTTACTTTGGACGGCATGCAGATAAAAAAGGAACCAGGCTGAAATTCATCAGAATAGGCTTTATTGGATGTGCCGTAGCTTTTGGATTACACTATTTTGCAGACGATGCAGGATTGTTATTTTTAGCCAGAATTGGTGCTGGAGTTGCAAGTGGAATAATGGTTCCTTCCATGATTGCATATACCTATGAAGCAAATCATGAAAAAAAGCGGGCAATAACTGTAATTTCATTTCATGCGTTGGGATGGTTAGCAGGAACTGCTGCTGCAGGTATTGTCAATGACATCAAACTAACTTTTCTGATCAGTGGGTTTTTCTTTTTTATCGGATTGTTATTTACAATAAAGATGCCAAACACATTACAAGAAAAAGAACTGACACCTGGAACTACAAAAAACATAATTGTAAAAAACAAATTTCTATTCATATCACTTCTTTTACGACATATTGGTGCAGCATCAGTATGGACAATTTTTCCAATAATGCTAATGGAGAAATTAAACGCAGAACTTTATCAAATTTCAATTGTCTATGTAGCAAACACGTTAGCTGCTTTTGTTTTGATGAATTTGATGGCAAGCAAAATTAAAATTTCAAATGTAACAAAATTCAAAATTGGAATTGGTGCTACCACGTTTGTCTTTGTTGGATTATCTTTGATAACTGAGTGGTGGATGGCAATGCCATTTATGGCACTTGTTGGTGCTACTTGGGCTTTTTTGTACATTGGGGGAAGTTTTCACTTGATGGAAAACAACCCACGTTCAACATCAACTGGAATTTTTGGTTCAACCATCTCAATTGGATCTGTTGTAGGACCCATAATTGCAGGTGCAATTGCTTTTGCATTTAATTATGTATCTGTGATGTATTTTGCAATTGCAATAATCATTGTTGCATTTGTAGTGTCACTAAAAATAAAAGATCATAATACTTAGCGCAATCCCCATCTAGACATAACTTTATTTTCAATTCTCTTGAAAATTATTCCATCAATTGCAATGCCTACCATCATAATCACCAGCATTATCGCAAACACTTGAGAGATGTCATTTAGTTGCCTTCCTACGTTGAGCAAAAATCCCAATCCTAAAAATGAAAATAGCAATTCAGCCCCTATTACTCCCCTCCATGCAAAAGCCCAACCTTGTTTGAAACCAGAAATCAAGTACGGAAATGCCGCAGGAATCAAAACGTATATGCTCAATTGAGTTCCTTTTGCACCCATATTTCTTGCAGCCTCGATATAATGCGGATTGATATTTTTGACTCCAGTATATGTAGCAATTGTCACTGCAAACATTGAACCAATCGCAGTGACAAAGATAATTCCACCATCAGTTAATCCAAACCAAAGTATTGCAAGCGGCACCCAAGCAACAGAAGGAATTGATTGCAATCCCAAAACCAATGAACCTATTGTCTGATTTACAATCTCAACTCTTGCCATAAAAATTCCAAGGAGCATTCCACCAATTATTGCAATTGTCAATCCAATTATCAATCTCAAAAGACTGGTTGCTATTCCAAAGAACAGACTTCCATCAGATGCAGTATACACTAAATCTTCAGCTACCTCATAAGGAGAAGGAAAAAGATTATTGGGCCAGACATTAGTCATTGAGACAATCTGCCAAATAGCTACGAGTATCACATAAAAGATAATTTGTTTTGCCAGAGTATTTTTTTTCATAAAATATCACTTAGTTTTTTTTACCTCAGGTCGTAATTCAGATAAAATTTCTTGTTGTAGTGGGAAAAGATTTTGATCTTCTACAAGTCGTGGTCGTTTATAGTCTACATTTATTATTTTTTTAATCACAGAAGGTCTATTGCTAAATACTGCAACTTTAGTTCCAAGTACTGTAGCTTCCGTAACATTATGAGTTACAAATAGAATTGTTTTTTTGGTTTTTTCCCAAATCAATTGCATTTCAACTAGCAACAGATCTCTTGTTTGTGCATCAAGTGCTGCAAATGGTTCATCCATTAACAATACATCAGGATCCATGACAAGTGCTCTAGCTATCGCTACTCTTTGCTTCATACCAGTTGAAAGTTGGTACGTGTATGAATCAGCAAATTTTGTCAATTGCATCATGTCCAGATATCGTTTGGATATCTGTGCTCTCTCCTCTTTTGGAATTCCCGCCATTTTCAAGCCAAATTCCACATTATCTTGTACTTTCAACCATGGAAATAATGCGCCCTCCTGAAACACCATAATTCTTTCAGGACCAGTAGTTGTGACAGGTTTTCCATCAAAGAGAATTTCACCCTCATCTGGAGTTTCCAAACCTGCAACAATTCGTAAAAAAGTAGATTTGCCACATCCAGATGGTCCTACTAAACAGACAAACTCACCATCTTCAATCTGCAGATTTACACCACCCAATGCCTTGAGACGGTGACTGTCATGTTTGAAATATTTTACAATATTTTTAGCCTCAAGTTTTGTCATTTACTAGAACCTCCTGTAATTGTGAATTTGAATTTTTGGCAAAGAAAATCCCATCTAAACTATATCCATGTCGTCCTAAATAACCAAGAGAGTCTGCTCTTTTAGCAAATGTGTGAATAGAGCTAACAACAGGATCAGATGTAAATTCTAAATTAGATAATGATTCATCAACCAAACCATCAGGGAGTGATCTACCAGTTTCTTTTTTCATAAATTCGATGAAAGTTATTCTAGTCTGTTCTGGATTAGAATTTATCCAGTCTATTGTTTGCTGATTTGCTTCAAGCCATTTGTTTATCAAATCAGGATTCTGATTTACATATTCTTCTCTAGCAATTAATAGTACTGATGCAAATCTATCCTCAGACCAAAGTTCTTCTTCATGAAATAATCTTTTACCATCTAATTGTTGCACCAATATTGTAGCAGTTGGTTCAGGAACCCATGCAGCATCAATATCGCCTTTTGCAAATAATGTGTAAATATCAGAACTATCTAGATTCAAGACAGTAACAGACCCACCTTTTTCAGCTGGTTTTAATCCGTTCTCAGAAAGATAGCTTCTCAATGAAATATCTTGTGTGTTTCCTATTTGTGGCGCTGCAATTCTTTTTCCTACAAAATCAGTAACAGAGTTAATTTCAGAATTAGGATGAATGATGAAACTAACACCGCCACTTGCAGCTCCAGATAAAATTTTTACATTGTGATCTTCAGATTTTAAAAATCCATTAATTGCAGGTCCGGGACCAACATATGCAATATCAATTGAGCCGGCAAAAAGAGACTCTATCACCTGAGGTCCAGCATCAAACAAGATAGATTCAATTGCAGTATTGTTTCCAATTTGATTTTCAAATATTCCTTTTTCCATTCCAATAATCGGTACTGCGTGGTTTATGTTGGGAAAATATGCTACCCTGATCTTATTTTCAGGCGTAGTTTCAGTATAACTTTCCATAATTACAGCAATAGAGATCAAAGTAACACTAATAATTGCGGCAAAAATTACTGATCGCGTTTTCATAAAACAGCGTTATATTCGGCGGTTAAATAATCATCGAATTTTAGCTCAAGCTAGTTAGATAAAATTTCAAATTTACTTTTGATTTTCAGCGTATCACAAAAGATAAATTCCAAAATACGACGGGAAAATGTGTTTTATGACTGAAAGAGGAATTCTTGCATTTTCCGGAGGACTAGACACATCAGTCGTAATAAAATATCTTCAAGAAGAATACAACATGGATGTCATAACAGTAACTGTAGATGTAGGTCAGGGTGATGATCAGAAAAAAATTGAAGCTAAAGCAAAAAAACTCGGAGTAATCAAACATTACAATATAGATGCAAGAAAAGAATTTGTTGAAAATTTTATCTTCCCATCAATTAAGGCAAATGCACTTTATCAAAAAAAATATTGTCTAGCAACGGCATTAGCTAGACCATTAATTGCAGAAAAAGTTTTAGAAGTTGCAAAAAAAGAAAAAGTGACAGCACTAGCTCATGGATGTTCAGGTAAAGGAAATGATCAAGTGAGATTTGACATCACATTACGTTCCGGTTCTGATTTACCAATCATTGCACCAATTCGAGACAAAAATTTAGACAGAGAGACAGAGTTAAAGTTTGCAAAGAAACATGGAATTGAGATTGATTCAGTAGCAAAAAGATTCAGCATTGATCAAAATTTGTGGGGACGCGCAATTGAAGGTGGAGTGTTAGAAGATCCATACAACGAACCTCCGGAGGATGCATTCATTTGGGTAAAAACAAAAAATTTACCAGACAAGCCAACATACATGGAAATTAAATTTGAAAAAGGAATACCAGTTGCAATCGATGGAAAAGTTATGGAACCTATAAAATTAATCGAGTATGTAAACAAAAAAGCAGGAGACGCAGGAGTTGGAATTGTTGATCACATTGAAGACAGAGTTGTAGGAATAAAATCTCGCGAAGTTTACGAAACTCCAGGTGCCACATGCCTTATCGAAGCTCATGCTGATTTAGAAAAAATGGTTCACACAAAACATGAAAATAAATTCAAATCAATCATTGATGACGAGTGGGCATATCTTGCATATTCAGGATTATGGCAAGATCCACTAAAACAAGATCTTGATGCGTTTATCCAAAGATCACAAAGACCGGTATCAGGAACCGTAAAACTAAAGCTCTTCAAAGGAAGCATTCGTGTTGTAGGAAGAAAATCAGAATATTCACTGTATAGTCACAAGATCGCCACTTATGGTGCAGAATCAACTTTTGATCAAAGATTGGCAAAAGGATTTGTAGAATTGTGGGGAATTCAATCAACAGAAGCTATTAAATTACAAAAGAAAATGTCAACAAAAACATGAACTGTCAAGAATGTGACGCAACTCTTAACATCCCAGACGATGCCTCTGTTGGAGAAATCATCTCCTGTCCTGATTGTGGCGCCGACTTTGAGATCGCAAAAAAAAATGGATCTACTGTTGAGCTAAAACAAGCAGAAAGTGTAGGCGAAGACTGGGGAGAGTAATGTCAAAAATTTGTATCGTATTTGACCGCATAAGAACTGAAGAAAAGATGCTGGAGAAAGAGGCATCGGATCTAGGTCACAATGCAGTAATGCTAGATGCCAAAACTACCCAAATCAATACAGATAGTAAAAGAAATGATTTTGATTTTGGAGATGTTGTTTTAGAAAGATGTGTCAGTTATTTTAGAGGACTCCATTTTACTGCCAGTCTTGAATTTATGGACGTACCAGTACTCAACAAATTTCAAGTTGCAAATCAATGCGGAAATAAAATGTTCATGACTCTACTTTTGAAAAAATACAACGTCCCTACACCAAAAACATATTTTTCATTTTCAAGTGAAAGTGCATCAGAAAATATAGAAAGAGTCGGATATCCACTCGTAATCAAACCAATCATAGGAAGCTGGGGCAGAGGAGTAATGCAACTAAAAGACAAAGATACAGCAGATGCATTATTTGAGATTAGAGATATCACAGATAGTCCACATGACAGAATTTTCTATCTTCAAGAATTAATAAAAAGACCACCGAGGGACATTCGAGTTATTACAATTGGGGATGAGCCAATAGCTGCCATGTATAGAAAATCATCAGGTGGTTTTAAAACAAACATAGCATTGGGGGCAGATCCAGAGTTATGTGAGATCACAAAAGAGATCGAAGATATATCTACAAAAGCATCAAAAGCCATGGGTGGCGGAATTTTAGGTATTGATATAATGGAAGATGAAAAGCGAGGATTGGTAGTGCATGAGGTTAACAATACAGTAGAGTTTAAGGGATTGTCAAGAGTTTCACGACGAAATATTCCAAAAGAAATGATAGAATTTGCTTTAAACTATGTTAGGAAATAAATTATAGTTCCTTGCGGGAGGATTATCATGAAAGTCGGTGTTGTAGGAGCATCAGGTTATGTTGGAGGAGAAACACTTCGCCTTCTAGTAAATCATCCAGATGTAGAGATCGCAATGGTCACCTCACGACAACATGTGGGGGAGTATCTTCACAGAATTCAACCCAGTTTGAAAGGATTTACCGATCTGACTTTTTCGGAATTAGATTATGATAAAATGACAGACAAGTGTGACATTGTATTTACCGCAGTTCCACATGGAACCGCAACTGAAATTGTAAAAGCATTGTACGACAGAGGACTAAAAGTTATAGATTTGAGTGCAGATTACAGATTGCACAATCCTGCAGATTACGATAAATGGTATGGATGGGAACATCCACATCCAGATTATTTACCAAAATCAGTATTTGGTGTTCCAGAGTTACACAGAGAGCAAATCAAAAAAGCACAACTAGTTTCTTGTCCAGGATGTATGGCAGTAACTTCCATGCTAGCACTTGCACCACTAATTCGAAATGATCTAATTGATTTGGAACATATTATTGTAGATTCTAAAATTGGTTCATCCGGTGCAGGTTCAGGTTCAGGAACTGCTCATGCAATGAGGGCAGGGGTTATCAGACCATACAAACCAGCAAAACACAGACATACAGGAGAAATAGAACAAGAGTTAAGCGAAATTGCAGGAAAGAAAATTCGTGTTTCAATGAGTCCACATGCAGTAGACATAGTTCGTGGAATTTTATGTACAAATCATACATTTATGAAAAAAGATATTGAGGAAAAAGAATTATGGAGAATATATCGCGAAGCTTACGGTCAAGAAAAATTCATTCGATTAATTCGAGACAAAAAAGGATTGTATAAATTCCCAGATCCAAAATTCGTAGTCGGTTCAAACTTTTGTGATATAGGTTTTGACATAGATGAAGAAAATCACAGATTGATTGCTCTTTCAGCATCTGATAATTTAATGAAAGGTGCAGCTGGTTCTGCCATACAAAACATGAATGTCATGTGTGGTTTTGATGAAATGGATGGCTTGAGATACACACCACTTACTCCAGTATAGAAATGATCACAATCAAAATCGGTGGGAGTGTAGTAGATAATTTACATCCATCAACTATTTTAGATATTAAAAAAGTTGCAGAGACAGAAGGAATCATCATAGTTCATGGCGGAGGAAAAGAAGTTACAAAAGTTTGTGAACAACTTGGAAAAGAAGCAAAATTTGTAACATCACCTAGCGGTATAAAGAGCAGATACACAGACAAAGAAACAGTAGAAATTTTTACAATGGTAATGTCTGGAAGAATAAACAAGACAATTGTTCAAATGCTTCAAAAAAATGGAATCAATGCAGTTGGACTTTCAGGTGTTGATGCTAAAGTAATTCAAGCAGAAAGAAAAAAAACGTTATTAATAATTAATGAGAAAGGCCGAAAACAGGCAATTGATGGAGGTTACACAGGCAAAATCACCAAAGTCAATTCGGATTTCATCAAATCGCTGTTAAAACAAGGTTTGACACCTGTGATTTCACCGATTGCAATTAGCGAAGAATCAGATTTTCTCAATGTTGATGGAGACAGAGCAGCAGCGTATGTGGCAGGAAGCACAGGATCAGACAAAGTATTATTCATAACAAATGTAGACGGACTTTTGATGGATGACAAACTTGTAACTAAACTAACATTAGCAGAGGCAAAAGAGATCAGACCAAAGATAGGTCCAGGTATGGAAAAGAAAATTCTTGCAGCTACTGAAGCCCTAGATATGGGAGTAAAAGAGGCACTCATTGCAAATGGTCAAAGAGAAAATCCTATATCAGCGGCAATTGCACACGATAACTGTACGGTGATTCAACATGACTGAAGATGACTTTATGGGAGCTCTGTATCAGAGATTTCCAGTTACAATTGAAAAAGGAGTAGGAGCTCATGTATGGGATGTTAATGGTAAAGAGTACATTGACTGTATGGGAGGATATGGTGTAGCAATTGTTGGACATCAAAATAAAAGAGTTGTAAAAGCAATCAAAGAACAAGTAGACAAAATAATTACAGTACACAGTTCACTATACAATAAAACAAGAGAAGAATTTCTCAAAACATTAATCAGTCTTGCACCAAAAGGACTCACTCAAGTTCATCTAAACAACAGCGGTGCAGAAGCAATAGAAGCTGCAATAAAATTTGCAAGAAAGTTCACTGGCAAAAAAGGAATGGTTGCAATGAAAGGATCATATCATGGAAAAACACTTGGTGCTCTCACGTTAACATTTAATCCAAAATATAAAAAAGCATTTGAACCATTAGTTGAAAAAGTTTCTTTTGCATCATTTGGAGATATTGAATCTCTTCGTTCTACAATTGATGAAGATACTGCATTTGTTATTTTAGAACCAATTCAAGGTGAAAGTGGAATCATTGTTGCACCAGATGGATTTTTACAAGAAGTAAGAAAGCTTTGCGATGAAAAAGGAATTCTTTTGATTTTTGACGAAATACAGGCAGGATTAGGTAGAACAGGACGACTATGGGCGTGTGATCATTGGAATACTGCACCAGACATTCTATGTCTTGCAAAAGGAATTGCAGGTGGAGTTCCAATGGGTGCAACTTTAGTAAGACCAGATATTCTTGCTGCAATGAGTAAGGGAGAACACTCTTCAACATTTGGAGGAAATCCTCTTTCGTGTGCTGCAGGAATTGCAACGCTACATGCACTTACACAAGACGGTCTGATTGAAAATTCTGAAAAGATGGGAAAACTATTCAGAGAAGGTTTAGAAAAACTAAAAGAAAAACACACCATAATTAGAGAAATCAGAGGAAAAGGATTGATGATAGGGGTAGAATTAAAATTCGAGGTAAAAGATGTCCTGATGAACCTTATGAAAGAAGGAGTTCTAATGCTGTACTCAGGCAGAAATATTCTAAGAATCTTACCACCACTAGTAATAACTAAAGAAGACATAACGAAAGTTTTAGAAACCCTAGATGTGGTACTTACTAAAGAGGAGCAGAAAAATAATGTATAAAGACAAAATAGACGAAAAAATAATAAATTACCTCAAAGAAGATTCCAGAGAATCTTTTGTAGATATTGGGAAAAAACTAAAATTATCAGAATCAGCAGTTAGAAGAAGAGTAAAAAATCTTGTAGACAACCATACCATCAAAAGATTCACTGTTGAGATTGGAGAAGAAAATGCCACTAGTGCCATTGTTTTGATATCCGTAGATTCTGCAACAGACACTGCAAAAGTTTCAGAAAAACTTGCAAAATTAGAAGGAGTCAAAACAGTTTATGAAATTACAGGTCAGTACGATATCACTACAATAATTAGTGCAACAAATATTGCTGAAATAAATAACAGCATAGATGCATTAAGAAAAATTCCAGGTGTGATTGATACCAACACAGTAATCATTTTAAGAAAAGTAGCATAAAACGACTTTCGGTTTATAATTTCCATACTTGCCTAAATTAGGATCACGACAAGCAACTTTCAGCGAAGTTAGTACGAATATATTTATATTCTCAATTTATGTCAACGTTTTCTGTAATGAAAGATCCGAATTACTATGCAGACATTTACAATGCATATGATAAAAATCCAAAGAAAATCAGAGTATTAGACAGCACTCTAAGAGAAGGAGAACAGCATCCAGGAGTTTCATTTACAAACAAACAGAGAATACAGATTGCATGGATGCTAGATTATTTCGGAGTAGATCAAATTGAAATTTCACCAGTTGTCTCCAAAGATCACAAAGAAGCAACTAAAACAATCATCAAACAAGGACTAAAAGCAGACATTGTATCTCATGGAAGAGCTCTCAAAGAAGACATAGACATCTCATTAAGCTGTGATGCAAAATGGTGTGCAGCATATCTTGGAATTTCAGATATTCATCTAAAAGACAAGCTACGAATCACAAGAGAAGAAGCAATGGAGAGAGCAGTTGAAACAGTAGAATATGCAAAATCACATGGATTAAAAATTAGATTCACAGTTGAGGATGGAAGTAGAGCAGATCCAGAATTTTTGCTACAGATGTGCAAGGCAATTGAAGAAGCAGGTGTTGATAGAATAAGTTTGCCAGATACAGTTGGAATTATGCGCCCGATAGGCATGTATAATTTTGTTAAAAAAGTAAAAGATGCAATAGATGTTCCACTAGATGCACATGTTCACAATGACATTGGATTTGCAGTAGCTAATGCATTTTCTGCATGTGATGCCGGAGTAGATCAGATACATACAACAATTGATGGAATAGGAGAAAGAACAGGCATCCCACCTCTTGCAGAAGTTGCAGTGGCACTAACGTATCTTTACAAATCACCAAATGATTTCAGATTAGATATGCTGCTAGACTTGTCAAGACTAATTGAAAATTATACTTCGATTAAACCATATGATTCAAAACCACTGGTAGGTTCTTCTGCATACAAACACAAAGCAGGAACACACCTAGCAGCGATATTAAAAAACCCTGCAGCATACGAGCCAATCCCACCAAGAGCAGTTGGAAATACAAGGAGAATTGTCTTTGGTGAATTGGCAGGAAAAACTGGTGCCGCATATTTGATGTCAATTTTAGGCCTTCAAAAAGACGATGAGGGAGCCAAAGCAGTAGCCGCAGGTCTAAAAGAACTCAGAATGGGTGATTTAATTGAAATTCCACTCGAAGATAGGCTTGAAAAAAAGATAATTAACGATAAATAGAGAGGAAATGTGAGAGAGAAACATGTCAAAATGTGAAGAATGTGATGCAGATATTTCCATTCCAAATGATGCTGTGGAAGGAGAAATTGTAACATGTCCGGAATGTGGTGCAAGTTTTGAATTAGCAAAAGGCTCAAACGGTTTCCAATTAAAGCCTGCCCAATCGGTTGGCGAGGATTGGGGACAGTGAGTCCTGACGTTACAATTCTTTATGATACCATCCGTTGGGAAGAAAAAGCTCTGTTAGAAGCTGGCAAAAAAAAGAACATCAACATACAGATGGTTGACTGTAAGAATTTAGCAATAGATTTAGAAAAAAAACCAGAAGATTATGGACCAGTTATTCAAAGGTGTGTAAGCTATTATCGAAATTTACACTCGACTGCAGCACTTGAGGGGATGGGTGTAAATGTAATTAATTGTCTAAATACAGGAATTTTTGCAGGAAATAAATTATTCACACATATGCTACTAAAAAAATATGGAGTTCCAACACCATATGCAGCTGTTGCATTTTCAAAAGATGCCGTAATAGAACATCTAGAAACACATGGGTATCCAAAAGTGATCAAACCAACAGTTGGTAGTTGGGGCAGATTAATTTCAAAATTAAATGATAAAGATTCAGCAGAGGGAATTATTGAAAGCAGAGAAGCCATGTACCCAATATATCAAGTTCATTATTTAGAAGAGTTTGTCAACAGACCACCAAGGGACATTAGAGCAATAATGGTTGGAGATAAAATAGTTGCAGCAATTTACAGAACTTCAGGAGATGGAAATTGGAAAACAAACATGGCTCTAGGCGGAACAGCAGAAGAATGCAAAGTAACACCAGAGATGGAAGAGATGTGCATCAAGGCAAAAAATGCAGTTCAAGGAGACATTGTAGGAGTAGATTTGATGGAAAGTAATGAACGTGGACTAGTAGTTCACGAGGTTAACAATACAACTGAATATAAAAATACGGTAAGAGTGTGTGGAGTAGACATACCTTCCTTAATGATTGATTACGTAATGAAAAAGAACAAGTGAGAATTGGAAACAACATTTACAGTCACACCAAGATTTGCAGTGAAGATGCTTGAAAAGGCACTTCGATTGTACACACCTTCACTCAATGAAAAAACAATGGCTGAATTTCTTGCAGACAAATGTGATGATTTGGGATTTGAAGATATTCACATAGATGAGGTGGGCAACATTATTGCAAAAAAAGGTACAGGTTCACCAAAAATATTACTTTGCGGACACATGGATGTTGTACCTGGAAAAGTCAAAGTTAGAAAAGAAGGAGATTCACTTTACGGTCGTGGTGCATCAGATGCAAAGGCCCCATTAATGGCAATGTTGTTTGCAGCAGCTTCAGTTCAAAACAATAACGGCACTATAATTTTTGTCGGCACAGTAGATGAGGAGGGAAATGCTACTGGAGTAAAAAATCTAGTCAAGAACCACATTGATGTAGATTATGCCGTATTTGGAGAACCAAGTGGAATAAAACAAGTAACAATTGCTTACAAAGGGAGATTGGCAATTAATCTCAAAGTAAGTGTGGTAGATAGTGCACATGCAAGTGCACCTTGGCTTTCAAAAAACGCCATTGAGGAAACAATGATTTTTTCAAAAGAGCTCAAAGAAGGTTTAGAGTCAGGCCAAGAGACAAAGAGCAAAGGAATGCTGCTAACTGCAACACTAACTGAGATTAACGGAGGAACAAGCCACAATGTCACACCAAAAGAATGCGTTTCAACTTTTGACATTAGAATTCCTGTAGATACAAATTGCAAAATAGTAGAACAGAAAATTTCAGTACTAGTAAATGAAATATCTAAAAGAAGAAAAGTTGAGGCATATTATTCAATTATAGATGAGACAGAACCTTTTGAAGCACCACATGATTCTGCCATAGTCAGAGCATTCACTTTGGGAGTTATGGATGTAGAACATACAAGACCAACTTTAATTAGAAAAACTGGAACTGGAGACATGAATGTAATAGGAAATCAATGGAAGATTCCCGTAGTCACATACGGGCCAGGCGATCCCCATCAAGCTCACACAATAGATGAAAGGGTATCAATTGACGAATATCTAAGAGGAATTGAAATTTTAAAGAGAATGATACACCATTTAAAAAGACTACACGATAAAAATATGCAGTAATGCTTTGGTTTGTAGGCCTGGGAATTTCAGGTTCAAAATCGATTCCCGTTGAAGCTCTAGAAGTTTTATCAAAAGCAGATATCGTGTACCTTGAGCAATTTACCAGCCCAATTGGAAAATCAGACATGTTAAAAATCAAAAAAATGACCAATGGTGAATTCAAGCAGGGTAAAAGATGGCTAGTTGAAGACGGAAATGAAATTTTAAAATATGCAAAAACAAAGAAAGTCGTCTTACTATCTTATGGAGATCCATACATTGCCACTACCCATATCGAATTAAGAACCAGAGCCATACAAGAAAAAATAAAGACCTATTCAATACATGCATCATCATCTCTAACTTCAATGATAGGAGAGTGTGGTCTTCATTTTTACAAAGTTGGAAGAATTGCAACAATAATGAGTGAGATGAAATCACTGACAACTCCATACTATGTAATTTACAAAAACATCATAGAAGGAAATCACACCGTACTACTATTAGAATATAATCAAGACAAAGATTACTTCATGGATCCAAAAGACGCATTAATTGGATTAATAGAAACTGAAAAAGGACAAAAAAGAAACGTAATTGATCTATCAACGCATGTAATAGTTGCATCGCGTATTGGATTCAAAGATCAATCAATCATATCAGGAAAAATTTCTAGTCTGAAAAAAATAGATTTTGGTAAACCTCCACATACAATAATCATCACAGGAAGACTCCACTTTACTGAATCAGATGCATTAAAAATACTTGGAAGATGCATAGATGAGCCACAAGACAATTCAGAAAAAACAAAAAAGATTTCAATTCAAATGATGGAAAAATATGTTCCAATGGTAAGAGATGCATTAGAAGAGATAACACCATACTACAAAGATCAAAAAGAATTCAAAGTTATACTTGAAAATGCTGAATTATACATTCAAGACGCAGAAAAATTTCTAGAAGATGGTCAGGATGAAGTTGCAGTTTTGAGTATAGGTTATGCAGACGGCTTGGTAGATGCTCTAAGATTAGCAAAAGGCCTTGAGCCAAAAATGTAACATATCATCGATGAATTAAAGAGAGAGTAATTTTAGAAAATAATATTGGAATTAGTAGACAAGTTAATCTTAACTGAAATGTACCTAGCCGGAATAAGTGGTAAATCACCCATAGGCAATCTTAAAACAAAAAAAGGGCTCACAGAAAATATCATCAATTCAAAAATAGACGAACTTGTAAAAAACAAGTTGGTAAAAGAAGATAGAACTACATTAACTGAACTTGGCAGGTCGTCACTTCGAGTTGTTTTAGCAGGGGGTGTATTTGACATAATTCATCCAGGACACATTCACACACTTAATGCGGCAAAATCACTGGGAGATGTTTTGATAGTAGTTGTAGCCACTGATAGTACTGCAGTGAAGATGAAAAAAAGACAGCCACTACACAGCAAAGAGCAGAGACAGGAATTAGTTAACTCACTAGTAATGGTAGATCTTTGTTTAATAGGGCAAGAAGACGACATTTTCAAGACAGTCAATCTTGTAAAACCACAAATAATTGCATTAGGGTATGATCAGGTACATCAGGAAAAATTCATCATAGACGGATGTAAAAAAATTGAACTTGATGCAACTGTTGCAAGATTGCAATCACCAATTCCAGAAAGCTCTAGCTCTAAAATAGAAAAAGAGTACGGTGAATCTATTCACGGCATTTAGAGTTGTACACCAAGAAAATTATGACTGGATTGGAATTGTTATTGTAACTTGAGAACCGTTTTTTAATTTTCCTGATTTTCTAATACATAGTTCAGAGATTAATTCAATTATAGAATGATCATGATGAGTCCTCTCAAGAATTATCAATTCACAGTCAATTGATTTGTTGATTTTTGCATGAAAGCATTTTACCCATCCGTATGTCCTTTTTCCATCTGAAAAACTCTCAATTGTAATTCCACCTAGACTTTCAAATTGTTTAATCGATTCTTGGTGTATTTTTTTATCCAGTCTTACATTAAGGGTTCCAGGAAATGGAATGTATCCAATTTTGGATTTGAATTGTTTTGTGTACCCTTTTAGAGACATGTAATAGGCGCCTTCGCCCATACCTGAGATCAAAGTTCCTTTCAGTTCAATATGAGATGGAGATGAATCAAGACTTTTTTGAAGTGTTGCAGATAGTTTTACCATTTCAGAAAAACCCTTTGGTGTGATTTTTACAGATGTATTTCTTCCACTAATTATTCTCTCAATGAATTGATTGTTTTCTAATTCAAGTAGGTGTTTGGATGCAGCTTGCTGTGATTTTTTTATACTCTTACCTAAGGAATCAGTAGTGACGGAGATAAAATTATGTTTTGCACCTTTAGAAAGAAGATAAGTTAGAGTTAAGATATGCTGAATTTTTAGTTCAGTCATAAATCCTATGCTACGCCTAGGTCACTGAATGTTTTTAGATTTAATCCATCAGAGTTTGATAACTTTGCAACTCGATGTCCAACAACATGTTCAATTCCAGCGTTTTTGGCAGCTTCTAAAAGTCTCTGAGTGATAATACCATCCAATAGAAGGTATTTGATTCCAGATTGTGTTGAGAGTTTGCTAACTACTTCACTGATTGGAACTTTGAAAATTTCTTTTTCATTTTCATCTAATGCCATAGCTTCTAGTGTTTCATTGAGATTTGGAAAAACTCTGGATGCTATTGCAGCGACTGGTTTATCGTCTGCACTTTTAAGAATTGGTGCAGGTTTTCCATTTTTAATTTCATCAGCTATTGGTCTTAGAATTTCATCAATTCTTTGCGGAGTTAACTCTTCAACTTCTACTCCTGTATCTGCTCTTAATTCATAATCAAGATTTACAAGAGATTTGAGTTCTTTTAGAATGAATCCACCTGCTCTGTCACCGTCAATAAATGCAACTACTGTATTTTTTGAAGCACATAGTTCTTTGATTGATTCATCAATTTTTGCACCTTCAATTGCAATTGCATTATCATATCCAGCTCTGAGAAGATTAATGACATCAGCTCTGCCCTCAACTAGAATTATCCAAGTTGCGTCAAATAAACCGGAACTACATGTGAGTTTGGATGGACCGTATGTGGATAATATTTTAGAATCACCTTCATGAACAGTTTTTAGCATACTTTCGCCTTCACTGACTGTTTTTGTAGCCCAACGTTGTTTGATTTCTTTAGCACGTCTTACAATGTCATCTTTTTTTGCAGCCCTTACATCATCAATTGCTTCTAATTTGAAAACACAATCAAATGGACCAACTTTATCAATACTCTCAATTCCAGCTGCAATTAATGCACAAGTATCAATATCGGTACTCATTGGAATAAGAGCATCACCGTTTGTGGTGTTTGAAGTAGATTTTGTATTTACTTCGATACGACCAACTTTAGAGACTCGTTGTAGTTCGTTCAGATTCATCTCTGGGCCTAACAGTCCTTCGGTTTGACCGAAGATAGCCCCGATTATATCTGCTCGTTCAACAAGTCCGTCAACTTCAAAGGAAAGTTTAACATGATATTTGACAATTCCTGATTTATTAGACATACTTTCTTCATCTCCTTAATTATCATAATCTTGGTTTTGATTCTCGATATATGAGGGTATCGCAAGAATTTTCAATAAAATAAAGAGATCATACAAAAATTGTGCTAAATTATAGTTCACACTAGATAATCTAAAAATGAAAAATAATGTTGTTTATTCAGTGCTAAATGAACTACCACACGAACAGGATTTTGTAACATTTGGATTATTAATTTTAAATCCAGATCCCATTAAGCTTTCAATATAGTCTACGTTTGCACCTTTTAGATGATCAACACTGTAGCTGTCTACAAGTAGCTTGATACCAGTTTCTTCCATGACCAAGTCATCTTCTTCTGGTGCTTTTTCAAAGCCCATTCCATAAGATAGACCAGAACAACCGCCACCTTGAACATAAACTCTAAGGTATTGAGGACTGTCGGCTTCTTCTTTCATGAATTCTTTGATTTTTTCAGCTGCTTTTGGTGTAACAGTGATCATTTTCTGTGTTTGTTCAGACGCCATAGTAATACAAATTACGATTTAAATTATAATAAGCTTTTCATACCAAACCCACTAGTAATTCAAGAAAATAAGAAATTAGTGATAGCTTATTTTTTTGATTTATTTACAAAAGCTGTCATTCGCTCTTCTCTATCAGAATGAGTAAAACAATTTCTCCAAGCAAGAAGCTCAATTGAGAGTCCAGTATCAAGATCTGCATTTCTTCCTTTGTTAATTGCAACTTTAGACATTTGAACACCCATTGTAGAGTTTGCAGCAATCTGCTGTGCCATTTTCAAAGCTTCTTCTTGTAGTGATGCAAGTGGAACTACATGATTAACTAGACCAATTTCCTTTGCTTCATCTGCTTTGATAATTTTACCAGTATAGACAAGTTCTTTTGCCTTTGCTATTCCCACAATTCTCATCAATCTTTGTGTTCCACCCCAACCAGGAGGAATTCCAATTGTAACTTCAGGTTGACCAAGTCTTGCAGTGTCTGCCGCAATTCTAATATCACAAGACATTGCGAGCTCGCAACCTCCACCAAGTGCAAAACCGTTAACGGCTGCAATTGTTGGTTGTCTTACAAGCTCAACTGTAGAAGTTACAAGCTGTCCTGTCTTTGCATATGCAACTGATTCATCTGGAGAAATTTTTGACATATATTCAATATCTGCACCAGCAGAAAATGCCTTTTCTCCTTCACCAGTTAAGATAATTACTTTAACGCTGTCATCTTTGTCTAGGGTTTCAAAAGTTTTGATGAGTTCTTTTGCAACATCAATATTCATGGCATTAAGTTTGTCAGGTCTGTTTATTTTGACAGTACATATGCCATCAGAAGTAGATGTGGTAACTAGAGACATGATATTTTCCAAGGTGTACCGAACTTAAAGGTTATCTATTTTTGTGAGATTTTTCCCCATTGAGAAAGTGCAGATGCAGCTGCAACCCAAGTTCGAAGATCACTGTAAACTGGAATATTATTTGCCTCAATCAATTTTGTCATTTTTTCAGTATATGGACCGCCATTACCTCCAGCAAGAATTGGTTTCTGTTTTTTATTTGATAATTCAGCTAGGTATTCAACTATTGTTTCTTCAAGTGGATCATCTTGGAAAACAAACCAGGGCATAGCAATGTCGATATTCTTTTCGTCAAGAAATTGCTGGATGACAAATTTATAATCATCTGCATTTGCACCACCGCCTACATCTGCGGGATTACCATTATGAATTGGAACAGTTGGTGGGAAACGTTCTTTCATTTTTTTGAGAGGTTCTGGTGACAACTTTCCAATAGTAAGACCTGATCTTTCTAATTGATCAATTCCACCAATCATTGGACCAGCGCCATTACTGGTCATAGCAACACGATTTCCCTTTGCAGGAGGTTGCCATGCTAGTGCCTTTAAGACTCCAACTAGCTCTTGATAACTATCAACTGAAATGATTCCTGCTTGTTTGAATGCTCCCATGATGATTGCATTTGAGCCACCAAGAGAACCGGTATGTGATGCAGCTTGTTTTGCACCAAGTTCTGTTCTTCCACTCTTCCAAATTATGATTGGTTTATTTTTTTCTTTCATTACACGTTTAGCAGTATTGATGAATTTTCTACCATCACCAAATCCTTCAACGTATAATCCAATTACTGTAGTTTGAGGATCATTTGCAGCGTACCATATCATATCTGCTTCATCTACATCAGAACGATTACCAAAACTAATCATCTTAGATAAGCCAAACACATCTGCACTTTCCAACATACTAATTCCCATGGTTCCACTTTGTGAGAAAAATGCAACATTTCCTAATTTTGAACGCACCATTCTTTCTTGTCCTTGGAATGCACAATCAAGACGATTTGCAGCATTAAACATTCCAATACAGTTGGGACCAATTACACGAATTTTGTGTTTTATAGATAATTCTTTTACTTTAGATTCCATTGCAGCTCTGTCACCACCAAGCTCTTTTCCTCCACCTGAAACAATTACAACATTATGAATTCCTTTATTTGCACAAGTCTCCATAATTGGTCCACATTCGGCAAGATCAATACAAACAACAACCAAGTCAACCTTTTCGTTAATTGCATCTAATGATGGATAACATTTGATTCCAAGGATTGACTCTTGTTTAGGATTAATTGGATATACTTTACCTTTGTAATCTTGTTTTCCAAGTGCAACTAATACGGAATTACCAATCTTTCCAGGTGTTGCAGATGCCCCTACTAGTGCAACAGATTCGGGAGTAAAGAAGGACTCCATTGATTCAATGTTTGGTTTAGCTTTTGAGATAGAATTCTTTTTGATTTCTTTATCTAGAATAATTTTTGCATCTACTACAAAGTGTGATTTTGGATAAACAATTACTGGGTTAAAGTCAACGCTGTTGATGTAATCTGCATTTTCCACGCCTAGTTTTCCAATTTGTACAAGCATCTTTGCAACCATGTTTGTATCAATTGGTTCACTGCCTCTGAATCCTTTGAGAAGTGCTGAACCTTTTAGTTCATTAAGCATAGATTTTGCATCTGAAGGTGTAATAGGTAGCATTCTGAATGCAACATCTTTCATAACTTCAGTCATAATTCCACCTAGTCCAACCATAATTACGGGACCAAACTGTGGATCGTTTTGAATACCAACAATTAGTTCAACACCTTTTGGAACCATCTTTTCAAGAAGAATTCCTTTTACTTCAACTCCTTTCTTTTTAGAAAGTCTGCCATACATGTCTTTGAATGTCTTTTTGACATCATTGACATTATCTAGTCCAACTTTAACACCACCAACATCAGTTTTGTGTAAAATTTGGGGTGATACAACTTTCATTACGAGTGGAAATCCAATCTTTTTTGCTTGTTTGACTGCTTCTTCAGCAGAAGTAACAAGTGCAAAAGGTGGAACTTTAATACCATAAGTTTTGAGGATTGATTTTGATAATTCTTCGGTGATAACTTTATGACTGGTTTGCATTGTTTCTTCAAAAACTTTTTTCACAGAGTTCATAGTTAGATCGATGAAATAGAAACTCTGTATATTAAACTTTGGTCAAAGATGAAATAATAATTTGAAATTATTGTAAAAATTATTCATATTGTTTTTGACAATTGAAATATTTTCATCAATATCAGAACGAATTTTTTGGGGATCGATGTAGGATATTTGTTCTAGTTTTTCCTGAGTTTTATCAAGCCAAAGATTAACCATTTCAGCATTTACTTCTAGGTGAAATTGCAACCCAACTGCACTATTAATTTGAAATGCCTGATTTTGATAATTTTCAGAGTGTGCCAATCTTACTGCCCCTTCAGGCAAATCAAACGTGTCACCGTGCCAATGAAATACAGTAAAAGGGTTTGTAAATCCAGAAAATAATTTGGAATTGGTGTCAATTTTCAAATCATGATAAAATCCAATTTCTTTTTTTGGACCATGGTATACCTTTCCTCCAAAAGTTTTTGCAATCAATTGTGAACCTAAACAAATTCCAAGTACAGGGATATTGTCATCTACTGTTTTTTTAATCAATTTTTGTTCTGCCTGCAAATAAGGCAAGTCGTCATTAGCACTTTCAGGAGCACCTAAAATTACTAAAAGTGAATATTTTTTTTCTGGAAGTTTCTCATGTTTTGCATTAACTGAATGAATGGTAAATCCATCGTTAGCTAAAAGTTCACCCAAGTAGCCAGATCCTTCTGTTCTCGTGTTTTGTACAACTAAAACTTTAGACACGAACGATTTTTAGCAAAAGCGATTAATATGTTAAAGCAAGCATCACGTTGTGCTTGTAACAGAGCAAGAGATTCAGGAGATAAGAAATTTTGTATTTCAACTAAATTTAATGAAAGACAGTATTGTTGTAGTAGAAGGAAAAAGAGACGCATCAGCATTAAAAAGACTAGGATTTTCAGGTCAAATAATTGAATTTCACAAATGTGGTGGGATTGTAAATTTTGCAGATTCTGTTGCAAAATATGAGAAACTAATCATTCTTTTTGACAGAGATAGAAAGGGAAGAGACCTAACAGAAAAAACAATTCAACTTTTACAGCGTAGAACAAAAATCGATCTTTCTTTTAAAAGAAAACTCACAGTGATAACTAGAGGAAAAATAAGATTTGTTGAACAGCTAGTTTGTTATGAATCGTATCTAGTCTAAGGCCAGATACCTTTTTGGTTAAAGGCCTCTACAACTCTACCTACTGCTAAAGCCATAGTAGCTCGTCGCATGTCAATTTTGTGTTTATTGGCTAGTGCATATGCGTCTTTGAAACCTTTTGTAATGTTACCTTCCATCTTTTTTGCAACTTCATCAAAAGTCCAATAGTAACCCATGTTGTTTTGTACCCATTCCAAATATGAGATGCATACACCACCAGAGTTTGCCAAAATATCGGGAATTACTAGAATTTTCTTTTGATAAATTATAGGATCTGCCTCAGGTAATGTTGGACCGTTTGCAGCTTCAGCAATTATTTTACATTTGAGATTCTTTGCAATCTTTGCATCGATTTGATTCTCCAACGCTCCTGGAACCAAAATATCACATTTTGTTGTTAGTAATTCCTCGGTGGATATTTTCTTACTGCCAGGGAAACCAACTACGGATTTTGTCTTTTGTTTAAATTCAATTAACTTACTAACTTTGGCTCCGTTTGGAATCGATATAGAACCTTTAGAGTCACTTACAGCAATAACTTTGGCACCCAATTTTTCTAAATATTCACCAGTGAATGTAGATGCATTTCCAAATCCCTGCAAAACAACTTTGGCACCTTTTAGATTTAGTTTCAAAGCTTTTGCAGCTTCTCTTACACAATATGATACACCTAATCCAGTAGCAACATCTCTTGCCAAAGAGCCGCCCATTGAAATTGGTTTTCCAGTAATTACACCAGGTGAGTAAACATTTCCATTTAGTTTGCTAAATGTATCCATAATTTGGGTCATTTCTCTACCAGTTGTGTAAACATCTGGTGCTGGGATATCTTTGCCAGGTCCAATAATTTCAAATATTTTATATGCAAACCCTCTGGTGAGTCTTTCCATTTCAGCGTCACTTAGTTTTTCAGTCTTTGCATTGACATAGATTCCTCCCTTACCGCCTCCCAATGGAATATCAACAACTGCACACTTCCATGTCATCCAAGAAGATAGCGCCATGACTTCGCGTTCCATGTATTCAACTCCACCTTCAGGGTTAAAGTATCGGATTCCACCTTTGTATGGTCCTCTATCATTATTGTGTTGACTTCTAAAACCGGTAAACATTCTGATTTGTCCATTATCCATTTTAACTGGAATTTTTACTCTCAAAACTTTGTTTGGTGTTGCTAGATATTCACGTAGACCTTTGTCCTTAATTCCAAGAACATCACATGCGTCATTGACTTGTTTTGTTGCATTTGCAAAAGGATCTAACTTTACCAAGATGATCGAATTTGAAATATCACATTATATTAAGTTTATTTTAAAAAATCAGATCGCTCATCACGCAAATACACATTGATTAAAGATAGACCTTTTTTTGATTCATTTTTTGATCTAGTTTATCAATTGCCATATCAAGTGCACCGATGTTAACTTCTAAAAATGCAGATATGTAAAACATTGCACCGTACTTTTCACCAGTTTTGAGGATCATGTTGTTTTTCTCCAGTACTTTCATGTGATGCTGAATCGCCTTGTAATCTAATTGAAGTTCCTGTGCTAATTGGTGTGTGTTGTATGATCGTTTAAGCAAGAGCATGATTATTCGTAATCTTGTAAAACCACCTCTTGTATTGGTAAACAAATAGAACAGCAATTTACTAGTCTGTTTATCAGGTTTTCTTTGTTCTGATTTGGATCTCAAAATTTCCTTGAATTCGAGGAGTTGGGCTCTAGTCATTTATTTTCCTTGCACATTATGGGAGGAATTTGCTTAAAACACTATTTCCAGATCTTACCCATATCTATTACAAAACAATGAAGGACAATTACCCTTAAATTGACTGAGGAAGGACTCGTCATATTATGATGGCATCACGCGGTTACGATATGACCCCTACAATGTATTCGCCTGATGGAAGAATTTACCAAGTCGAATATGCTATTGAGACAGTAAAAAGAGGTACACTTGCCATAGGAATTCGCAGTAAGGAAGGAGTAATCATGGCAGTTGAGGAAAAACCACGTGCACTGCAAACATCAAATGTAACACAGAAAATTTTTCAAGTAGATTATCATATTGGGGTAGCAGCTGCAGGATACATTCCAGATGCTCGTGTTCAAGTAGATAATGCTAGATTTTTTTCACAGGGAAATAGAATGACTTATGATGAATCAGTAGAGGTTGCAACTGTTGCCAAGCACTTAGCAGATCAATCTCATCAATTTACACAGTATTCAGGAGTACGTCCTAATGGAGTTGCTTTGATAATCGCGGGAGTTGATCAAAAGGGAGAATCCATCTATGTCACAGATCCTAGTGGAACTTATGTGCAATATGCAGCAATTGCAATAGGTGCAGGTTCTGATGAAGTAAATACATTTTTGGAAAAACATTACAATTCGAATATGAGTTTGAGTGATGCAGCGTCACTTGCCATTGCATCAATTAATCTAAAAGCAGAACAAAAAGAAGGATTGAATCATATTAAAATGGCCAAAGTCACTACAGAGAAAAAGACATTTGAAAAAGTGTCAGAATCAGATTTACAAAATTATGCTAAAAATGCATCTAAATTTACAGCATCTTAAGTTGAAATTTAGATTTGAAAACTATTCAAACTAGTCTATAAAGACGATAAGTATGGGATTAGGAAGTTACTGGGGAGAAGTCATAGAAGTACTTCGGGAAATCATACCAGTTTATGACAAAGTAAATTCATACATCTCACTTGGTAAGGATGTAGAACATAGGAGTAGAGGAATAAAAGGCAGAGTGTTTCCAGGAGATAAAATTCTCGATGCAGGATCCGGTTTTGGAAACATGTCTAAAACTGCCTTAAAGTTATGTGATGGAAAAATTTCAATTACACTTTATGATCCCCTTGTGCCAATGTTAAAAAACACGGGAACTTATTTTGAAAAAACACCAGATTTGATAAACGGTGTTTTTGAACACATTCCATTTAAGGATGAAGAATTCGATGCGGTTTTGTGCGGATATTCCCTTAGGGATGCCATTAATTTGAGAATTGCAATTTCAGAGATTCACAGAGTATTAAAAAATAATGGACGATTTGTGATTGTTGATTTAGGAAAACCTGATGAGGCAATAATTAGATTAGGAGTATCGTTTTACCTCAGATTTATTCTTCCAATACTGGCATTAATTGCAGCAGGAAAACTAGGTTTGAAATTTGGTACTCTGTATGGCACATACAAAAGATGGCCGCAAAATAAAAAGTTGGAAAAATTGTTACTGGAGAAATTTTCCAAAGTAGAGTTTGAGAAAGATCTTATGGGCGGAGCAATAATGGTTGCCGCATACAAATGAACAAAGTACTGACACTTGTAAACATCACCGGTTTAATCATAGGTGTCTCTTACGGATTACACGGTCCAATACTACCAATATTTGCAAAAAATATAATCGGAGCATCATATTCCGAACTTGGTTTTATCGGACTAGCAAATTTTATTCCCTATATGTTTATTCCAATATTTGTAGGGATTCTTCTTGACAAATTCAATAAAGGATATCTTCTAGCAATAGGTACAGTAATCAATTCAACATCAATCTATCTTCTTTCAATAGCACAATCAGTCCCAGAGATAATGGGATTTAGAATAATGACGGGAATAGCTCATGCATTTTTCTGGCCACCATGCCAAGCCATTATTGCCAATGAAAGTAACGAACAAACCAGAGTCAAAAACATCTCGTGGTTTACAATGTTTTTTGTAATGGGATTTATGATTGGCCCATTATTAGGAACAGTATTTCTTGAAGGTCTAGATATCACATATAGAATTCTATTTCAGATAGCTTCGTTCATTTTGGCAAGTACTATAATTTTTGCTCTTGTGATTTCCAGAAAAAGTATCACAAACCATCATGAAAGATTCTCACTTTCGTCAATTAAGGAAATGAAAAAATTTCCAGAGGTGATAATATTGTTAATCTTTTGTACCTCATCTTTTGGGATAATTTTATCAATTTATCCGGCGTTCTTAAACGACAATGGAATGTCAGATACGGATATTTTGTTATTGTACTTTGCTTTTGGAATTTCAAGGGTAATATCACTTGCATTGATAGGTAAATTCTCAAGAAAGACTAGTCAGACGTTGATTGCAGCTATTATAGCCATTTCAATTGGATTGGCAATCTCAGCGGTTTCAGATTCAATCATCATGTTTGCAATAGCGTTAGTGTTTATGGGATTTGGATTTAGCATATTTTTCCCCTTGACTCTTGAAATAATTTTGAGTAAAACAAGTAAAGGAATGTCAGGAAAAATAATAGGGGCATACGAGACAGTTTTTGGTATTGGCTGGGCAATAGGACCAACTCTTGGAGGACCAATAGCACAATCATTTGGCAATCAATCACCATATATTGTATTTTTTATCATAGGAATTGCAGTTACAGTTTTGGCTATCAAATACAGAAAAAAATTAGAACCAAAAAGAATACAAAATGTTTAGATTTTATAAATTTTGAACGATAATCTCAATATAGTTTTTAGAAATACGTTTGAGAAGTATCTTTGGAAAATTCTAAAAGCATTACGTTTAATTTCAAATAAAGTCATTTCACACTATGCTCAATTATTCATTGAACATATTAGGCAGCGAATGGATAATCATAGTTTTGGTTGCATTGGCATTGCTTTTGGGAACTAATCAGCTTCCTAATACTGCAAAGAAATTAGGAAAAATTGTCAATGAATTCAACAGAGCAAAAAACGAGGTTCAGAATCAGATGAAAGACATTTCAAATACCAATCTAGACATATCTGGACCTGTAGAAACTGAGAGACAAAAACTGGAGATGATTGCAAAATCACTAGGAGTAAATGTTGTAGAAAAATCTGATGACGAACTTAGAAAAATAATTTTCGGGAAGATGGGTCAAAAAGATACAGACAAGTCAGAAAACAAGGTCTAGAGATTATTCAGATTTTTTTATTCTGTAGAGGTTTTTATCTAGTCTTTTTTTTGCAAATTTGTAATAGTCAGGTACGATTTCAAATCCTAAATATTGTCTATTCATAGACTTGCTCACTACAGCTACTTGTCCAGATCCTAGAAAAGGATCTAAAACAATATCTTGTTTTTCACTAGAATAATGTAGTAATTTTTCAATTAATTCGGCAGGTAGTTTTGTCGGAGTCTTTTCATCGCCAGTCCAATATTCACGTTTAATTTCCCAGACATCCTCTTTATCTTTATAATGTAAGCTACGTCCTTCATTTGTTTTAGAATTTTTTTCAAATCTGGAGAATGGGAAAAATTTTCTTTGTTTATCATTTTTGCAAACATAAAGACAGTGATAGTGCGAAGTAACAAATTTCCTTTTTGTTACAACGCCAAATTGGTATTTCCATATTATGTGATTTATGGTAATAAATCCAGCATCATCTAATGCTTTTAGAATATCTTTGAGATTATTCCAACCTGAAAAAACATACATGCTTCCAGAGTCTTTAAGAGTACGAAATGCTTCTTTCATCCAATCTAATGTAAAATCATAGTAATCCACAGCCTTGATTTCATTGTACCCTTGTATCACTCGAGAAGAAATTCGATTATAATTTGCCTTTGTAGCCTTGAAATTAATTGCAAATGGTGGGTCAGTGATAATCAAATCAATTTTATTTTTTGGAATTAACTTCATACCATCTATGCAATTCATGTTGTAAATTTTGTTAATTTCGATTTTTTTCATTTTTAAAAACAAGTAATTTGTGTAATTAATTTGTGTTAGCATCGTTTTGTGCCAAAATTAGTATCCTTTTTCCAATTTTTCATGTGTCTCACCCTGGAGTGGAATAATGGCACTACGCCATCTAAAACTGTACAACAAGAAAGCAACTAGTGGTAATATCTTGCTAGAGAGTAATAATCTATTATACGCCAAAGGCTACAGACCACTAGTGTAAAATCAAGATGGGATAAATATAACAAATTTCTATCAATCATATGGAAAAAGTTGCAATTGTAACAGGAAGTTCTTCAGGAATAGGATATGAAACTGCGTTGGCACTTGCAAGAGATGGATTTTACACATTTGCCACAGTTAGAAACCTCAAAAAAGCAGATAAAATATCACAAGTTGCAAAAAAAGAGAATTTGAATATAGAAATTATCGAATTAGATGTAGATGATGAAAAATCAATCAGTGCAGCTGTTGAAAAAATTCTTGCAAAGAAACAACGTATCGATGTTTTGGTAAATAGTGCAGGTTGGGGTTTGTTTGGCAGTGTTGAGGATGTATCGATGAAAGATTTCAGAGCACAGTTTGAAACTAATTTCTTTGGAATAATCAGCATTATTCAAAAAGTTGCACCAATTATGAGAAAACAAGGTACAGGCGTAATTGTAAATGTCAGCTCAGTTGCCGGAAGAATTGGTTTTCCCGGATCACCTGCATATATTAGCTCAAAATTTGCATTAGAAGGATTATCTGAATCAATAAGATATGAGTTAGGACAGTTTGGAGTAAAAATCATCATTATCGAGCCAGGAGTTATCAAGACAAACTTTTTCTCATCTATGAAGATTGCAGAGCCAAAACCAGATTCTCCATACAAAGAGATTACTGAAAAGGTAATCATGGGAATAAAGATGATGGCAGAATTGGGTACACCTCCATCAGAAGTGGCCACTACAATTTTGAATGCAGTTAAAGAAGAAAATCCAAGGCCTAGATACATCGTAGGAAATGATGCACAGATGTTTTTAGAAGCAAAAAAGACAAAAACAGATACAGAGTTTGAAAATTATCTCAAAAAAGAACTATTTTGAAGTTAAAAATAGTAACTACGTTAAATTGATATACACAGAGAATAGAGTTTTTGTCAAAGTCCGCAATTTTAGATGATGAAAAATGAAATGGAAAACACTACAACATAATGGAATCTTATTTCCACCTGCTTATGAAGCACATGGGATTAAAGTAAAGATCAAAGGAGAGAGTATAGAGATTGATCTGAATCAGGAGGAGATGATATACCAATGGACAAAAAAGAAAGACACAGCATATGCTCAAGATAAAGTTTTTCAGAAAAATTTTACAGAAGATTTTGCCAAAACACTACCATCAAAATTTAAGAATATTTCATACCAAGACATTGATTTTTCACATGCTTACAAAATAGTCGACAAAGAAAAAGATCTCAGGGAGATGATGACAAAGGAGGAGAAAAAAGCATTGGCGGTTAAACGAAAGGAATTACGCGAAAAACTGGTACAAAAATACGGTATAGCAATAATGGATGGAAAAGAAGTTGATGTTGCAAATTACATGGCAGAACCTCCAGGAATTTTCATTGGAAGGGGGGAACACCCACTTAGAGGAAGATGGAAACCTCGTGTCACGGCAAAAGATGTCACATTAAATCTAGGCAAAGAGGCAAAAGTCCCAGAGGGAGCATGGGGCAAAATCGTTCACGATAATGATTCAATGTGGTTGGCTGGTTGGACAGATTACCTTACTGAAAAAAGAAAATATGTTTGGCTTGCAGATACTGCAGGATTAAAACAAGATAGAGACAAAGCAAAATACGAAAAAGCGGTCAAGTTATCAAAAGAGATTGGGAAAATAAAAGACCAGATAGTAAAAGATATGAAAAACAAGGATCCAAAAATTAGTAGAATTTCAACTGTATGTTATTTGATTTACAGAACTGCAATGAGAGTGGGAGATGAAAAAGATCCTGATGAGGCAGATACAGTTGGTGCAACCACATTAAGAAAAGAACACATCAACATTACAGATAATGCAATAGAGTTTGATTTCTTGGGAAAAGACAGTGTAAGATGGAAAGAAACAGTCAAAGCAGAAGGTAATGACAAACAATTCCAAGAAAATCTCAAGAGGTTAATTCAAAATAAAAAACCAAAAGATGAGATTTTTGAAGACATCACATCAAGACATGTAAATGCATATTATTCTAGCATAGTAAATGGATTAACTGCCAAAGTTTTCAGAACTTATCTTGCAACTACGGTAGTGAAAAATTATCTCAAAGAACATGACAATATGAAAGGAAAAACACCAAATGAGAAATTATATCATGCAAAATTAGCAAATTTGGAAGCAGCAATAATGTGCAATCACAAAAGAACTATACCTAAAACCTTTGAAGATGCACTTGAAAATAAAAGAGAGACGCTAAAAAATATCAACAAAGAGCAACCGTGGAAAAAAACTCTGGATGTATTAAAAAAAGCAGAGTCGCTAGAAGATAAAATGGATGCACAAAAAAAGAACAAAGCAAAAAAAATTAAAACACTCAATGACCAAATAAAAAAGCAAAAAGAAAAACACAAAGAAAGAATCGAGAAATTACAGTTACAGATTGACTTGTCTGAAAAAACCAAAGATTACAACATTGGAACATCATTGCGAAATTACATAGATCCACGTATTTTCAAAGCATGGACCAATGAAGTGGGTGTAGAATGGGAGAAACTATACACTACTGCATTACAGAAAAAATTCCTTTGGGTACAGAACGAAAAAGTCAGCTGGTCAGAATTAGCAAAAGATTAAGAATTCATTTAAAAATGATCAGAATCATCCAAATCGACATACGTAGCATTTAATTTCTCAAATTATCTGGAATACATTATGCCGGGGTAGCTCAGCCTGGTTAGAGTGCCAGTTAATTGGTAAACTCTACCGGTTCTTCCAAAAAAGGCAATACTCATAATCTGGAGGTCGTGGGTTCGAAACCCATCCCCGGCACACATAATCCAATTCAAAGGATAATCAAATACTGTTTTGAACAATATATGTCAAATAATTTTTCAAAAATTTAATGTATCAAACTAATTTCCAATACACCATGCACATGAAGAAAAATTCAGACCTTTTGCATTTTCTAATGTATCTGGAGTAAAGTATTGTCTGTCTGTTAATTTCATCTCGACAATCTTACATTCTTTTTTCATGTTGGCTAAATGATGTACAAGATGAGTTTGTTTATCACCTAAAAACCCGGCCATACTAATCATTCAGTTTTTTTCAAATGTATCTTTTCATGAACAAGTACCTTCTCAAAAGTATCCATCCATCCTTCCCATTGAAAAGTACAATCCTTGCAATTATACTTCATTTTATTTTTCTTCCTTTTCAAGTTTCTTTATTTCAGATTCCTTGAATGCGTTTACATCATCAGATGTATTTTTTTGATTTCGTTGCAATTTTGCAAATAGTTTTTTTAACATACCCAATTAGGCGATCACTAGAATATAAGCCAAGAATTTTCATCATCCAAATTTTCAAACGTAGCTGAGTAGTTAATTCAGTCCTTCCCGATAGATATGCAAACTCACACCACTACGTTACTTGTATTACCTCAACGCTGCTTATAGAGATTGTATATTTTACATAACAATGTTTGCCATATTCACTTTTTTGCAATTATCAAATCTACTTTATAGTTTAAAGTCGAGCGTGGATTTAGTTTTAGATTCCAGGGCAAATAAGAGGACTTTTTTGTCTTTACAGATATAGTAAAACCCAACTCTTCCAAACTTGTTCTCAATGTTAATTCATCAAGAGGTTTTTTGACTGAATTTTTACCTCTATCAAAATCATAAGGATCAGATATTACAAAATGACCTTTGTGAATTTGTTGGGAAATATATTTTAGTAAATCTTTTGGCTCTACTAATTCTAAAACATTTAATGCTAAAATCAGATCAAATTTTGTTTTACCAAAAACATCAGACATCAAATCAGCTACAAAATAATCCAAATTGTCTTTTTGTGTTTTTTTTGCAACACTAATTGCACTAAATGATCTATCAATTCCAAATACGTTTTGATTGGAATTTGCAAGAAAACTAGTCATAATTCCAATGGAGCAACCATATTCCAAAACAAGTTTTGATTTCGGCATAATATTTAACTCATTTTTAATCATAGAATAAAATTTAGATTTTTGACTATTTTGGTAGATGTTGCTCCATCTTTCTTCAAGTGTTGTTCTATCATCAATATTTCGTTTAGAAATGGATAGTGAATGTTTAAGAAATTTTTTCATTTTATCATGAGATGCAAAATTAAATAATTTTCCTCCCAACATCATACGTTCAGAAATATATTTTGAAAAATCATCCCAGATGATCGGGATTTTTTCAATTATTGGAAAACACAGTGTACATTTCTTGCATTCTAAAATTCCTTCATCAATCTCTGTTTCTTTTTTAAATACATCAAGTTCTAATTCAGAGCCACATCTAACACATCTTAGGAAATTTAGACTGAATTCATGCATTTTTGTATATCAAACTAATCAATTTGGAACTAATAATTTCTTTTAGATCTTGGAGAGGAATAATGTTAAATGTAGTATTTTGACGATTTTATGCGAATTGGGAGAATTTGAAGAATTTGCAGAGGCATTGTTTGGGCAATTATCTGTAGAAATCAGTGAGGAAAAAGAAATTACCAAACTGGCAGACAGGGCAAAAGATGATCTTTTATTTAAAGTGGAATTTGAAGAATTAGAAAAAATAGCTCAAAAAATATTTCCAACACTAAAGAAAAAAGTTGAGGAATTTTTAGGAGTCAAAATCGCAGATGATTTGAAGATAGAGTTTCCTGATCTGATAAAATTAAAAAAATTAAAAGGTGAAAAAGTGTTTTCAGATGAAAAATCAAAAGAGTACGTAAGAGAGTTATTTGATGCAGTTGCAAATGAAGATCAAAAGAAAATTGCAGAATTAATGAAAAAAGACACTGCAAAATACCTTGTATATTCAACATATGCCATCCAGTATATCTCAAAAATTTCAACTACATATGGAGACTATTTGGATTCTGTGATTTACCTAAACAAGTTTGTACTTTCTAGATACCCTCAAATTATTTTGCACAAACAAGGGGAACCATACGAATCAAGATTTGTAAATGTCAATTCAGGATATTTGGGAGCAGTAAAGATGACTGTATTGGAAGAACAAATCCATTCAGCTCAAGAAAAACTACAGCAATTAAACAAAAATGCAGCAACACAGGTTAATTTGATTAACGAAGAACTAGCAACAATCATCCTACAATTAGATAGTCAAACAGTAAATTATCTTTCAGAATATTTACAATTACAAGCTGTTCCAGATGATTTTCCATTTGCAAAAAAAGCAAATCTATTTTTCTTTTTGAATCCAGATCATTTCTTAATTGAACAGATTGGTCCAGATGTGATGACTTTCACACATGTGGAAATTGATCCTAAAATTTCAGATGCGATTCCCCAGTTATTGGATATTTACAAAAAATGGCTAAACCCAATTCAACAACATCATGCGGCTTTTACAATAATGGAGGGAATGGCAGGATTTGCCATAGAAAACATACTAAAAGATGACGAAGATTTTCAAAATTATCTTGCCACCTTTATGGGCACAGATTTCTCATCATATCAGGTTCGAAAAAACATGGGAAGAGACTTTACAAAAAACATCTATGAAAAATTAGGAAAAAATGCATTCAAACAGTTAATGGAAAACCCACCTAATACAAGAGAAATAAAAGAGCCACAATTATACTTGAATAGGATAAAACAATAACAATTGCAAGAAAAATTTGATCCCCTAGTTGCAGAATGGCTTTCATTTGTAAAAAACCCAAACTTCAATCTAGTTGAGAAATGTCTCAAATTTGCTCAAATTCTAGAATATCCTGATCTAGATATCGAAAAATATATTCAGAAAATTGCCATTATTGGAAAATCATTAAAAGAGTCAATCAGTGATGTAAAAAATCCCACATATTTGATTTCAATTTTAAATGAGCATCTTTTTGAAAATTTAGGTTTCAGTGGAGACGGTGATGATTACTATGATCCAAAAAATAATTTTTTAAATGAAGTAATTGATAAAAAATCAGGACTACCAATAACAATTTCCATATTATATGTTGAAATTGCAAAATTCATTGGATTAGATCTTAAGGTAATTGGATTCCCAAGTCACATATTGGTAAAATATAATGAAGAAATGATTTTAGATCCATTCAATGATGGAAGATTATTAGACGTGGATGATCTTCAAGAAATTTTGGATGAAAATTTTGGAGGAGAATTAGAATTCAAACCAGAATTTCTTGATGACATAGGACATGAACAAATTCTTGTTAGATTATCTAGAAATTTGAAAAATTCGTATGTTCAATCTTTTGTTTATGATAAAGCATTAAGATGTACAAATATGGTTTTATCCATAGAACCTGATTCACCAGAGGACATAAGGGATAAAGGAATACTAGAAGAGAGATTATTGAATTCAGATATCGCGTTGGAATATTTAAATAAATATTTAGAGATCAACCCAAATGCAGAAGATGTTGATTTTATTTTAGAATTAATAAGAAGTATAAAGATAAAAAATTAATCAATAATAGAATCTATATCTTGTCCTTTCTTGATCATCGATATCTCATGTCGGGCAATTTTGTTTCTTAATGCTCTTTTAAGAATATCAACTTCACTTCTAAGTAATGCAATCTCATCTTCGAGTTTTGCTACTCTTTCATAGATTGTTTCAGCTTCTGAACTCATGATTATCTATCATAAAAAAATTGTCTTAAAAAGTTATGGGTAATTATTTTGATGTGCTAGTTAGTTTTTTGGAACTATAATTCAAATTCCTGGCGACATTTCTCACATTTTCCTCTCTCTTGACCAGGTGGACCAAGAAGGAAAACCTTACCAATTGTCTTACATAATGGACACATTCCAGTTGCTGCGTTTTTTGGACCAGTTCGTATAATTTTCTGAGTCT
>CALKVM010000012.1:0-34985 GCA_938049695.1 uncultured Candidatus Nitrosoarchaeum sp.
TAATTGCCTGTTTTTTAGATTAATCCGGACTAGATCTGATTCTTTAAATCACTATTGAGGGCTAGAGTGTTTGCAAATGCTAGTTCAAGAAATGAGCCTCAAAAATGAAATTCTTCGTCTGAAAAAAGAAAAAGACGTAGTTATCTTGGCACATAATTATCAAATTCCAGACGTTCAAGATGTCGCAGATTTTACAGGAGACTCTTTAGGATTATCAAGACAAGCTGCCAAATCTCCTCAAAAGACAATTCTGTTTTGTGGTGTGCACTTTATGGCAGAGACTGCTGCAATTATCTGTCCTGAAAAAAGAGTACTGATTCCTGATTTGCAAGCAGGATGTTCTTTATCTGATTCAATCACTGTTGAAGAGTTGAGAAACTGGAAGACCCAGCATCCAGGGGCTATCACAGTTGGTTATGTAAACACAACTGCAGAAATAAAATCTGAATTAGATTATTGTTGCACTTCAGCAAATGCGGTAAATGTAGTTAAAGCAATTCCAGAGGATAAAGAAATTTTGTTCTTACCTGATATGTTTTTGGGCTCTTATGTTGCCAAAGTTACCGGACGAAAAAACATGTTCATATGGGCAGGGGAATGCCACGTTCATGCAGGTATCACAGCAGAAGATATACGAAAAAAATTAGACTCACTCAAAGACGCTGAATTTGTAATACATCCTGAATGCAGCTGCACCACTCCAATTATGTATGATGTTGCAGCAGGAAGTTTTGATGATAGAAAAGTTTCCATTCTTTCTACAGAAGGAATGCTTAATCATGTGAATAATTCAAAATCAAAGAACTTTGTTGTTGCAACTGAAACTGGAATTTTATACAAAATGAGACAGCAAAATCCAGACAAGACATTCATTCCCGCATCAGAAAAAGCAGAATGCCAATACATGAAAATGATCACGCTAAAAAAAGTCTATGATGCACTGGTGCAAGAAAAAAATGTAGTTACCGTGCCAAAAAAAATCGCAGACAAGGCACGCTTGGCAATAGAGCGAATGCTTGCAATTAGCTAATCTGAGCCTATTTTCCTTTGCTAATCATATTATTTGGATGATCTTGATGTGATTTGGTCCGGCTTGTTTGGCAAAAATTCTAAAGACTCTGAAAGAAAACAAGCTAGTCAAAAAAAGAAAGAACTGCGAAAACTGGTAAAGCAAAAACAGTACGATGCCGCTTTGAAAATAGGTACTGAGATTTTACAAAAAAATCCTTACGAAAATGACGTTTCGTTTATTGTTGGCGGAATATACTATATGAAAAGCAAATACAAATCCGCCATTTCATATTTTGAAAAAGCCCTGGAAATTGCCACTTTTGATACTGATGTGTTGATTCTAAAGGCAAATTCTCATTACCATCTTGGTGAACACAAACAGGCAATTCAATGCTGTGCAAAAATTAGAGAAATTGATCCAAAAAATAAAGCCGTATCTGAATTACTATCAAAAATTGAATCTGCAAAATAATCTAAATCTCTAAACTCATGTCAATTCCTTTGACTGAATTAGTGATACTACCTACTGAGATAATATCCACACCCGTACTGCCGTATTTTGCAATATTTTTTGAATTGATTCCACCTGATGCCTCAAGCATTACTGTACTTCGTAATTTCTGATTTTTAAGAACCAGGATTGTCTTTTTAATTTGATCTGGGGAAAAATTATCCAGCATAATTATTGTCGCACCTTCCTTTGCAGCCAATACTGCATCTGCTGTATTTTCAACCTCAACTTCAAATTTTTTATATTTTCTTTTCGCACTTTTTATCAAAGATAACAGTGAGCCATTTACTGCAATGTGATTGTCTTTGATCATAACCATCTCATCTAGTTTTAATCGGTGTTTTTTTCCACCGCCAATTTCTACTGCCTCTTTGTCAAAATATCTCAGACCTGGAGCAGTCTTTCTAGTTGCGTATAGTTTGGTTTTTTTGTTTGTTATTTTTCTCACCAAATAATCCGTCTGAGTTGCAATCCCGCTCATTCTTGTGAGTAAATTCAGTGCCGTTCTCTCACATGTTAGAATTTTTCCCGCGTCCCCCGTTATGTTCATTATTGTCTGATTTGGTTTTATCTTGCTTCCGTCTTTTTTTACAATTGATACATTGCAGCCTTTTAATTTGAAAATCTCTTTTGCATGTCTCACTCCTGCAATGATTGCCTCTTCTCTTGATATTATTCTGGCAGTAATGTTTCTTTTTGGTAAGAGTGCGCTTGTAATGTCGCCCTTGCCGATATCTTCAGATAAAAATTCAATTAATTGTTTTTTAGCATTAAATGACAATACTGTGATATTGTGTTTGTGATTTTAAAGATTTAGAAATTTACGTTACCTTGATTGCGTATTTGCCTTTTTGTTTTATTCCCAATATTTTTGAAACTTGGGAATTTGTTGGATCAACAACTAGTACAATTCCACTCCAATCTGGTGTCAAGTCTGATGATTTACAAACTGGACATACTTTACCTATAGTTACACACTTGCATTTTCTACAAGCCATTTCTCGTGCCATTTAACTTGCCTCTACTTTAGCTTCTTTTGAATCAGAGCTAGATTTTTTGATCTCTTCTTCAATCCAAGCATCTGCACCAAGGAATGGCTGTCTGCATGTGATTCCAATTTTTCCCATTGCAGCTGCTTTGCCTAATGATACGGCTGTAATTCTTGCTCGAATAGTTGAACCCACTTTTAATGTTCTGCCACTTTGATTAGCTAAAATCATTCCAGACTTTACATCACTTTTCAAATAGTCATCCATGACTTGTGATAAATGTAATAATGCATCAGTTGGTCCGATTCTTACAAATGCGCCAAAGTCTGTAATGTCTACAATTTCTCCTTGAACAATTTCTTGGAGTTTTGGATAAAATGTCAATGCTTCAAATTCGACTTTGTGAAACGTTCCACCGTCTCCGGCAATCATCTTTCCCATTTCGTCAACTTTGGCATCTAAAATCATAATGATGTATCCTAATTCTGCATTAATCATACTCTCGTACTTGTCTTTGAGAATGTTTGTTGCTGCCTTTTTGATTGCGGTTCCAAACAAGCTGGGTGGAATCCTTACAACATCAACTAGGGTAGATATAGAAAACAACTGTATTTTTTCTCGATTTTGAATTTATGAATCTTTGGGTAATTCACCCTTACATTGAGTAATATTTTGTGTATTTTGCAAATAATTGATGTTTTTTTAACTCTCTGACCTATGTTTAAATAAAGTAAAATGACTTTTTCACCCAATGGTTGGAATTGATCAAGTTCTTGAAAAGCTAAGTACGGTAATTGATCCTGATCTAAAAAAAGACATTGTAACTATGGGGATGATTAAAGACCTTGAGCTTAATGATGGAAATCTAAAATTTACTTTGGAGCTTACCACTCCTGCATGTCCATTTAATGTGGAGATTGAAGACGATGTGAGAAAAGCAATCGGTGAACTCAAAGAACTCAAAAATTTTGATATGAAAGTAACTGCCAAAGTTATGGAAGGTCGTTCACTTGAGGCAGACACTTCAATGGCAACTGTCAAAAATATTATTGGCGTTGCAAGTGGTAAAGGCGGTGTAGGAAAATCAACTGTCTCTTTGAATTTAGCTTTGGCTTTATCGCAAGCTGGCGCCAAAGTCGGCTTACTTGATGCAGATATCTATGGTCCTAGTATTCCGCTAATGCTTGGAATGAAAAGTGCTTACATGGATGTAGAAAATAACAAATTACAACCTGCAAAATCTCATGGGTTACAAGTAGTTTCATTTGGTTTTTTTGCAGAGCAATCACACCAGGCGGCAATTTACCGGGGTCCAATTATTTCTGGAATTTTAAAACAATTTTTAGTTGACACTAATTGGTCTGATTTGGATTATCTTATTGTGGATCTTCCTCCCGGAACTGGTGATATTCCATTGACACTTGCGCAAACAATTCCTATTACTGGAATTTTGGTAGTCACAACTCCACAAGATGTAGCAAGTCATGTTGCAGTAAAGGCAATTGGAATGTTTGAAAAATTAAATGTGCCAATTTTAGGTGTTGTAGAAAACATGAGTTACTTTATCTGTCCTACCTGTAATGACAAACACTACATCTTTGGTGAAGGTGGTGCAAGAAAAATCAGTGAGCAATTTAAAATTCCTTTCCTTGGTGAGATTCCATTAAACTCTGGAATTATGTCTGGTTCTGATTTAGGCAAGCCGATAATAATTACAAATCCTGATTCTCCAAGTGCCATCGCGTTTAGATCAAGTGCAAAAAATATTGCAGCTCAATGTAGCATTCTTGCAGCAAAGATGCAAGAAGAGATGAAATCTGAATCTGAGAATAAACCTGCAGATAATTCTCCACAAACAAACTAAGCGATTCCTGTGAAATTACCAAATTCCCTTAGAGACCAATTTAAAACTCCACTAGGTGATTTAATTCCTGAAAGACAGGCAAACAAATTAAACATACAAAAACATCTGCAAGAAAATTCCTATCTGATTACAGTTGGTGATAGAACAACTGAAAAAATGATTGATTTTGGCTTGATTCCCTCATTGCAAATTATTGACAATCAAGAAAAAAGAGTAAAGCGAGAACCTGCAAAAAATAATCATACATACACTGAACTAATCTGTGATAATCCAGCAGCAGAGATTACTCTTCAAAGTATTGATTCAATCAAAAAAGCATTTGTTTCAAAAACACCTGTAAGGTTAACTGTTACGGGTGAGGAGGACCTTTTAGTAATTCCAGTGTGCATTCATGCTCCTGAAAATTCTATAGTTATGTATGGTCAGCCAAACGAAGGGCTAGTTATAGTCAAAGTAACTACAGAAATTAGAAATAAAACACAAAGGTTACTTGATTTAATGGAATAATCGGGGTATGATGAGACGGTGGCTGTATGATTTGTGATTACACTACATAATATCTGACCCTATTAATTCACACAAAATAATTCTGAATTTTTTCTAATAATATTACATTATCAATTCTAAATATTCTAAATGCAATTCATTCTATTGCACTATTACTACTGTAACCATTCCGTGCATCCCATGTTCTGATTCAACATGTGATAAGACGTGGCAATGGAAAGGCCATACTCCTTCTTTTGATGCAGTGAATAGTATGTCATAGCGTTCACCAGGGGCAACAGTCAATGTGTCTCGTATGTAAGGTGTTACGGATTTACCGTCTTGCGCTACTACCTGAAAGTCAAATCCATGAAGATGCATTGGATGCAACATTTGACCATCATTTAATATTCTCACAAGAACTTTTTGATCCTTCTTTACAACAATTGGTGTGGTTGCAGGGAACCCCTTACCGTTTAACGTGTAACCATGTGTCCCATCACCTGTAATTAATGTAAATTCTGCGTCCCAGTTCTTTTCTCCTTCGACAATAAATGTGCCAAAGAGACCTTTGTCAACTTGCTTCTCTGCATTATGATGTGAGTGATACATGAATGTCCCTGGGACATCTACAATGGTAAACTCGTACTCGTACGTTTCACCTGGGCGTATTGGTGGTTGACTGATAAATGGTGTACCGTCTTGTGAAAATGGAAGATCCACACCATGGAAATGTATGCTAGTTGATTCTGGAAGATCATTTTTCAGAACTACTTTTACTTTGTCTCCCTGCTTAACGCGCATTTCAGGACCTGGAACTTGTTCATTGTATGCATAAGAGTCAACAAATTTGCCCGGAGATACTTCCCATTTTATCTGCTTTGCAGTAAGTTCAAAAACTTTGACTCCATCAACCATCTTCGGTTCTATCTGTTGTACTCCCATCCCTTCTGTTTTTGCAGGAAATGCTTTTACTCCTGCTTCATGTGCTTTGTCCATTTCCTCATAACTCATTACTTTCTCTGAATGTTGGCTAGCCAAAGCACCTACCATAATGCTGCCTTTCATCCCTGCCTCAAAGTGGCCTGGAAGATGACATCCGATATCATAAACCTCCGCCTCCATTTCAACTACATCACTTTCCTTTGTTTGGCCACTTGCAATATTTTTAATGGCAACAATAGGAGTTGTCATCTCACCTGACTCGTAAACCAAAAACTCATGTGGACCCACTCCGCTATTTGTTACTACAAACTTTACCTTTCCTGGCTTTATCTGGATTTCAGACGGAGTGAATTTGAACTCTTTCACGTCTACTGATATTGTTTGAACATCACTCTCCACATCCACATCTGAAGAAAAATTTTGTATGTATATCAAAACCAAAACCCCTAAAATCAAAACTAATAGTGATATGATGATTACTTGAATCCACACGTTCATGGTGCGTGTGTTTTATGGATCAATTTAAACAATGAACTCAATTTGCAGATAAAAATCAAAGATGATTACATGAATGACACTGTTAATGTAACATATCAATGAAATAAAACACACTCTATTTATCAACAACAACTCTGATTATCCCACAAAACATTATACACCAATTCTAATGCAAGAATTGACATTTCAGGATAAACGTAGATTATATCACAAAACACTGTGAAGCTAGATCCTGAATTAAGATTGCAGATATTGGAAAAAATTGGGGTCTACTCAAATCGATTCTCTATATCTGAACCTAAAATTCTACTAACTACCAAAGAAGTACTTGACATGCCAAAAGAGATGACTGAAGGCAGGAGAACATCTGCTTACAAGTATTATGGCGTTTCATATTTGCAACATAATCTGGTTTTCATTAATATCAGGAAAATTCCTGATGAGAAGACTTTGGAAAATACTCTGGTCCATGAATTAATCCACATGAGATTCCCATATCTTGCACATGGTAAACGATTCAACAAGCTGGTAAGACAAGGATTACGCGGAAAAACATTTTTGCCATATCAAAAAAGAAAATAAATCCCTCAATGATTTATATTTCCTAGTCTCAGGCAAGCCAATTATAGTATGGATATTCAACAAATTCTGCCCATCGGGGCTGGTATTGCTTCTTTCATCGTTGCTGTAATCATAGTTAGTTGGATTACAAAACAGCCTTCAGGCACTAAAGAGATGATGGAGATTTCAAACGCTGTCAAAATTGGAGCAGCAGCATTTCTCAAAAGAGAGATGAAACTCATAATTCCAATTGCAATAGCACTTTCAATCATTATTGGTTACTTTATTGGATTTTCAAACGGCGTGGCATTTGCAGTAGGTGCAACACTTTCTGCAGTTGCAGGATTAATTTCATTAAAAATTACTGTCAAGGCAGCAGTGAGGGCAGCTCATCTGAGTGGTAGTGGATTAGGTAAGACATTTGTTATGGCCTTTAGAGGCGGAGCAACTGTTGGACTGGCAGTTCCAGCAATGGCACTCTTGGCAATTACCGGACTATACATGGTTTATCCTAATCCAATTACAATTGCAGGTGTTGGCATTGGCGCAAGTCTAATTGCATTATTCATAAGAATCGGTGGTGGAATTTTTACAAAGGCTGCAGATATGGGTGCAGATTTGGTAGGAAAAGTAGAAGTCAATATTCCTGAAGATGATCCTAGAAACCCTGCAACAATTGCCGATAATGTAGGTGATAATGTAGGTGACGCTGCAGGAATGGGTTCTGATGTTTACGAATCTTACATTGTTACTATACTAGCTTCATTACTTATTGCTGCCCTTATTGGTGCTCCTGAAATTTTCATGTACCCAATTCTAATTGGAACATCTGGAATGATTGCATCAATTATCGGTATTGTCATAGTTCGTTCTAAAAATCTCACAGATGTTATGAAGCCTCTGAATGTGTCATTTTACGTCTCTGCTATTATTGCAATTATTTTGAATTTTATATTTACATATTATTTCATTGGTTCAACAATAACTGCATATGCGTTATTTGGAACAACTGTCGTTGGTGTGATTCTTGTCCCTGTAATTCAAAAAATTACTGATAGATATACAAATTACAAATACAAACCAGTCCAAGATATTGTTGACTCTGCAAAATGGGGTTATGCATCACTTACATTGATGGGAATTATCAAAGGAATGCAATCAACTGGACCATTTATGATTGCGTTAATTATTGCAATTATTGTTTCATTTAGCATTGCTTCTAGTGCCGCACCTGAAGGTGCCGACCCAATACTGTATGGAATCTTTGGAACTTCATTAACTGCAATGGCTATGCTTAGTCTTGCAGGAATTGTTCTTAGTATTGATGCATTTGGACCAATTGCAGACAATGCAGGTGGAATTGTAGAGATGACTGGAATGGGTGAAGCAAACAGAAAAGTCACTGACGAAATTGACGCAGTAGGCAACACCACAAAAGCTGTAACCAAAGGATTCGCTATTGCAAGCGCCGGATTGGCTGCACTTGCCATGATACAGGCATTCCAATTTGAAGCAGCACATATCTTTGCAGGAGTTTTGGATTTGAATTATAGTTTGACAAATGTAAATGTCATTGTAGGATTATTGGTTGGCGGACTGCTTCCATTTATCATCACTGGACAACTCATCGATGGTGTATCTCGTGCCGCAGGAAAAATGGTAGATGAGGTAAGAAGACAATTTAAATCTGATTCTGGAATTCTCGCAGGAACATCAAAACCTGATTATGCAAAATGTGTAGATATTGCAACGGCTGCATCAATTAAGGAACTTTGGAAACCTGCCATAATTGTAATTGTTTCCCCAATTATCTTGGGCATTCTCTTGGGACCAACTGCTGTTGCCGGTTTGTTGATGGGTGCAGTTGTCACTGGACTTCCACTGGCATACCACTTGGCAAACACTGGTGGTGCATGGGATAATGCAAAGAAACTAGTTGAGATGCGTGGAGAGAAAGGAACTGAATTACACAAAGTAGCAGTTGTTGGCGATATTATTGGTGATCCTTACAAAGATACAGCTGGTCCTGCATTAAACACTGTAATCAAATTACTAAACACAATTGCAATTGTCTTTGTATCTGTGTTTATTGCACTGCTTGCACTCTAGTCTTCTACTACCAAAGTCAAATCCAATTCATCTATTTGTGTTTGAATAGCTTTTTTCAAAATGTAATTGTGTTTTTCACAGAATTTAAAATAATCATCTGCTGTTTGAAAACAACCGCAAATCCATTTTATTTTTTTATCTCCCTCAACTGTCCACTTTGAATACTTTTGTTCAATCATACTTTACAGAAAGTAACTGACCTAAAAAATATAGATCAAAATAATTAAAAAAGGAAAAAATGTTTAAGGACAACCTTCCATCTTTTGGATGAAATAGCCTTTGTCCTTAATTGCCTGTTCAACAGGCGCTGGTGCACCTTGTGAATGACAAAATTGACATTCATTGGTTGTCATTGCTGCACTTGCCTCACCAACTGATTTTAACCACTCTTTACCATATGCTATGGCTTTGTCGTGATTTTTCTCACCAGTAATTACATCAAAGTGCATGGTATGACCATCACTAGCTTTGACATAGGTGTCGTATACGTGAATTTCCATAATTCTGTTTGAAAAAAGGGGTATTTAATTCAAAGATTCTTGTAAGACGAGGTGGTATTTTTATTGCGTATGTATTTGGCATTCCAAATGCCATTTTTTGGGCAGCATCAAGAAAAAATACACAAAAACCGGTAAATCTTATCATGCCAAATAATCCCCACATGGTCATTATTGGTGTTGGTTGTACTAATGTCATCGAGTGTTTTTTTGACAAGGTGTTAATTATACATCTTGATTTTAAATAATCCTGAATTGTGTTTATCCAATTATTTTTTGTAAATTTGACCCCTATGATCAGATTCTACAACAAAGATTATCATCTTGTTTTGTTGTAAATCTAAAATAACTCTGTATTTTCCTACTCGCATTCTGTAAAATGGTGAATTGGTTAATCTAATTACGACTCTAAATGGTTCTTCAACACACTCTAGTACAGAATCATAAATTTTTTGTGCATCTTTCTTGTCCATTTTTTCTAACTGCTTTACAGATTTCTCAGACCAAATAACTTGCCATGGCATCTCATTTTAGTCCTAGTCTCTTTTTTACTTGCTCTGATGTGTATGTACGTCCTGCTTTAATGTCTGCAATTCCATCTTCAATGTTTTTGATTGTTGCCTTGCTCAGTGTGTCATCTTCATAACTTATTTTTAGCAATCTTGCAATTACCATTTCATATGTTTCTCCTTGATGGTTCATTTGTTTTTTAAGATCATTTTTGATCTTTTTAGAAAGCTTAATTGTACTTTGTTCCATGGTATACTCTAGTATATCGTAGTATATTGTGATATAAAAATACTGTGGATTTAAATAAAATTATGAAACTTGCTCTTTATGATTAGGACCAATTATGTTTCAATTAAAACTTCTAAAATATTTGATTCAAGCACATATGCTTTGAACTCATTTGACATTCCTGAATAAATTACCCACACAACCGGATTGCTGTCCATGAATTTTTTATCAGTATCTGACGGATATGCCTCTGAATTTGGATGTGAATGAAAAATGCCTACAACTTCCATTTTTTTCTCTTCTGCAGTTTTGTAGCATTTGATTAATTGCTCGTTTGAAATTGTAAAATTAACTGGAGACTCGTCAATGTTTTTTGTTAGAAATATCTCTCTTACTGTGGTTTTTTGACCATCTACTATGCCAAATAATATGGCACATGACTCATTTGGTTTTTCATTATCTGCATGATTTGCAAGGATTTTTTTTTGAGATTCCGATATGATGATTTTTTGCAAACCTATTCTATTTCGACAGAACCTATCATCCAAGGATGTACTATGCAAAAGTAGTCCTCTTTTCCTGGAGCATTAAATGCAAACTTGAATGAATCACCTGCAGCAATTATGTCTGAATCAAATGATCCATTTGCTCCTCCTTCTGGATTACCTGAAGTTACTGTATGTATTGTATTGTCTGTATTTTCCCAAACAACTGTAGTTCCAACTGGCACACGAATCACTTCAGGATCAAAATAAATTTGTCCCATTTGTTGAGTTCCTGCACCTTGCGGAATTACTACTTTGACATCCTCTTTTGGTTCTTCTATGATTAATGTTGAAATCATCCATGGGTGAACTACACACATGTATTCATATTCACCAGATGCTAGTTTGCTTGTATCTAGTGCAAATTTTTCACCAGCATTGATCATGTTTGAATTAAATGTATCACCAAAATCCAATGAGCTAGTTACAGTGTGTACTACTGTGTCTGCATTTGTCCATTCTACAATGTTTCCTTTTGGAACATGTGCTACATCTGGCTCATAATCTGGATTTCCCTGTATGGATGAATTTTCTACAATTGCAATTGCAAATATTGGACCTGTCATTTGCATTTTTTCTACAGGTGCATCCTCTACTATTGGTTCATTGATCATGTAAGTATCTGGACTTACTAATCCAAATGCAAACCACATGATAATTCCTGTCACACTTGCAAGTATTACAATTGCTCCTATTGGTTTGACATACTGTGGCATCTTCATTGCAAGATATGCTATGATTATTGATGGAAATGCAACTGCCATCAAGAGTCCTGCTAGTGTAATTGTATAGTTTGATGAATTCATTGTTAGTGCAAATGTTCCAAATCCTAATGCAATGGCAATGATTACCAGTGTAGTTGCTTTGGCTCTATTACTAGTTGAGATACCGCCATCCAAAATACCTGCTGATAGAAAGATTAGTCCAAGAAACATGGTAAGACCTGTCAGTGCATGCATTCCATCTACGAATGTATGAGCTATTCCAGAATACGCTATTGTTACACCCGTTAAACCTATAGCTGTCAATCCCATGCCTGGCATCATGAGGTCCCAATTACTCATTCAAGCTAGCTGTTAGGGCTGAGATACTTATTCCTTTTGAAATAACATGGATCATCAAAGCCGATTAAATTAAATGGCTTCTGATTTGCATATAGTAAGATTGGGCTCTAAGGAAATAATGGAAATATCCAAACCACGAATTGTTGTTTTATTGGTAATTACTGCTGTGACATCAATGTATGCAGCAAGTAAACTAGTTCCAACCGATAATCCAATTGAATTATTGGATTATTTGCATATCATTATTGCTGGTGCACTGGCTTCTGCTGGCTCTAGTGCTCTGAATCACTACTATGACAAAGACATTGATCCGAAAATGACGCGAACTAGTACCAGACCAATACCTTCTGGTCGAATGAAATCATCACATGTTTTGATTTATGGATTGACTGTAAGTTGTATCTCTGTAATTTATGGATATTTTGCACTAAACGCTGTATCTGCATTTTTTATTGCATTGGGAATATTTTCATACGTCATAATATACACAGTGTGGCTTAAACGAATACACACATCAAATATTGTGATTGGCGGTATTGCTGGCAGTGCTGCAGCTTGGGCAGGTTGGTCAGCTGCAACTGGCAGTATGGATTTATTGGGATTTCTGGTAGGATTTTTGGTATTTGTATGGACCCCATCGCACTTTTGGTGTCTTGCAATGAAACTTAAAGATGAATATGCTCAAGCCAAAATTCCAATGCTTCCAGTTGTAATTGGAATGCAAAGAACATCAAAATACATTTTGGGAAATACTTTGATCTTATTTCCATACTCTTTGATGCTTTCTGCATTTGGTATGGGAATTGTTTATACTACAATTGCTATAGTTTCAGGCGGATTGATGTTGTTGTATCATTACAAACTCACAAAGAATCCAACCTCTGAATTTGCATGGAAAGCATACAAAGTAACTGCTCCATATCTTACAATAATTTTTGTTGCAGTTGCATTAGATGCTGCATTTCATTTCCCGTTATTTTAGAAATTTAATTATTTTTCAAAACCAGGAAAGCTAGCTTCATAGTCTTTTTCCATCATTTCCTGATTTTGCTCATCAACTATGTCTATCTCTTCTTTTATTACGACTGCTTCTATTCTGCGTGCATCTTTTGTCATCCATGCAACTTTAATCAATCCTAAAATTTCTAAATCCAGTAATAGTTTATTGAATTTTCCCTCTGGAATAATTGTCCCATCTTTTGTAAGAGCTTTGTACAACTCTACATCTGTAAGGGAATTTACTTCCTTGATTTTTTCATGCATTATATTTTTCAGTGGTATTGCCATTTTTATCCGTAAAATGATTTATCTCCTGATTTGGGTACCACGTTAGATATACTTTCTCTTATTGTGTTATACCACTGATCCACATCTTTGGTAATTGATGGCTTTATTTGCTTCATGCCGTTTGCAAAGTCCAAACTAGAAATTTTTACGGTGTTATTTCGCATTGCTTGCACTGCAGCCTCTCTACATAGTGCTGCTAAATCTGCACCTGTGTAATTTTGAGTTGTAACTGCAATTTCTTCTAGTTTAACATCACTTGCCAATGGCATTTTCTTTGTTAGTATCTTGATAATTTCTAATCTACCTTTGTCATCTGGTGGTGGAACATAGAGTACTAGATCCAGTCTTCCTGTTCTGAGCAGTGAGTTATCTAGTATGTCTGGTCTATTTGTAATTCCTATTACAACTACTCGTGATGATGTTCCTTCTTCAATCTCCGTTAATAGTTGACTGAGAACCGTCTCACCCACTCCCCCTTCTCCTGATTTGTAGCGTGCAAGTGAATCAAGTTCGTCAAAAATCACAACACATGGTGATGATGTTCTTGCTTTTCTGAAAATTTCTCTGACTGCTTTTTCTGATTCACCAATCCACTTTGAAAGAATCTCTGGACCTTTAACCAGAATCATGTTGGCTCCAGTTTCAGTGGCAAGTGCTCTTGCAATGAGTGTTTTACCACAACCTGGAGGTCCATAAATTAGCGCACCCTTTGGAGGTTTGATTCCCATTTTAGTAAATTTGGTTGGCTCTTTCATGGCAACAATTAGGTTATCTGTTAATGACTTTTTGATATCTTCTAATCCGCCGACGTCTTGCCACCACACCTTTGGCCTTTCCACGTAAAACTCCCTCATTGCTGTAGGTACCACATCGTGCATTGCATCGTAAAAATCGATTGATTTTATTTGCATTGACTGTAATACTTCGGATGATATTTTTTCAGTTTCAAGATCTATCTCAGGTAGATAACGTCGAATTGATTTTAATGCAGCTTCTCTGCAAAGTGATTTGATATCAGCACCAGTGTATCCGTGTAATTCTGATGCCAACTCTTTAAGGTCTACATCATCTGCAACAGGCATTCCTCTGGTGTGTATGAAAAGAATTTCTAATCTGCCCTCTTCGTTTGGAACTGATATCTCAAACTCTCTGTCAAATCTTCCTGGTCTTCTTAGGGCAGGATCAATACTTTCAGGTCTGTTAGTTGCTCCAAGAACAATTACATTTCCTCTATCATTTAGACCATCCATCAGAGCCAACAATTGAGCAACAACTCTTTTTTCTACATCTCCATAAGCTTCCTCTCTTTTTGGAGCAATGGCATCAATTTCATCAATGAATATTATACTTGGTGAATTGTCTTTTGCTTCCTTGAAGATGTCTCTTAACTTTGCTTCTGTTTCACCATAATACTTGTTCATTATTTCTGGACCGTTAATTGAAAACATGTGTGCTTCAGATTCACTTGCAAGAACTTTTGCAATCAATGTCTTACCACATCCAGGCGGCCCGTAAAGTAAAATTCCACTATGTGGCTCTACTCCTAATCTTACAAATAATTCTGGATGCTTTAATGGTAGTTCTACAATTTCTCGCATTGCTTTTATTTCGTGTCCTAACCCTCCTACTTCCTCATAAGTCACTCTAGGTTTTCTATCACCCAATGCATCTGTTGAGATTGTAAGATTTGTGGCTCTGTCAATTTTTACTATAAACTTTGGTACTGTCTTGCTAATCTTAAAGTCCATCGAGTTTCCTAAAATCATTACAGAAATTTCATCTCCATGAACAATTGGTAATCCTTTCAATCTATTTTTTACAAAATCTGTAAACTCTTTATCGACTGTTACAGAATCATTAACTGGTATTAGTACAACTGATTTTGCAATTTTTGATGTGGCTTTTCTTATTTTTACTATATCATTTAATGATGCCCCGATATTTTTTCTTGTCTGTCCATCAATTCTCATTATATCTGAAGTTTTTTCATCTTCATCTGCTGGCCAAACAACTGCACAGCTGGTTCTTGACCCCATAACTTCGATAATATCTCCTGGTGTGACTTTGAGCTGATCCATGGCATCTGGTCCAATTCTGGCACGTTTTTTGCCAACGTCCCTTTGTTTAGCTTCTCCAACTCGCATCTGCAAAGGCTCATCTTTGCGTACCAAGAAACTACCTATTTCATGTCCACTGACATTCTGCTCATGTTGAGTACTTCAAATTCACTAACCCCCTCAACAGATTTAACAGAATCTTCCAATGAATCCATCTGACCTTCTTTATCTTCTAAAACAAATTCCGCTTTAAGAAATTCAATTCCAAATGCTAATGGCTCTTTTGCGTGTCTTTTCATCTGTATTCCTTCTTTTAATGCCGCCTTTATGGTTTCAGATAGCTTGTCAAGATCAACATCCATTCCGGTTGGAAGAATTTTAGCAATTAATAGTAACTGAGCCAATTTCTAAGGTCCCTGCGAATTACATAAATCACAAGTGTATGTTCTTGCGGCTTCTCTGCAACTTTCACATCTCCATATTAATTTTTCACCGCAATTTGGGCAATTGAATTTTACACATTTATCATTAGGCATAATATGTCTGTGACAACAACTGCATACAGGTAATGAAATGGAAGATGACATGCCACGATTTTCTCCAAACATCATTTATACCTTGCTTAGAAGTTGTACGTTTTCAACTCAGAAGTTTTTTAAATTCTCCGCCAATTATGGCTTGAGCCGTTTTGAGCGAACCTTTGATTCCAAGTAATTTTACTATGGAGCCTGTATGAAAGTCAAAATCTTCTTTTTCTGAAATCTCTTTTGTTATTTCAGGTGTTACTGATTCAAATAATTTGTTGATGGTGCTATTATCTAATCTTTCTAAAATTTTTCTTGCAAATAATTGCTTTTCAAATTCTTTTCCAAATTTTTCTGTCCATCTTTTTTGATACTCTTCTAAATCTGATGTATCTTTTGATTCTAGGAATTTTGAGATTGCTTGTCCTGCGTATAATCCTCCCATCCCACTAGAGTAAATTCCTCCTGCAGTAGTTGGTTTTGCTTGTCCTGCTGCGTCTCCAATTATTACTATTTTTCCTTCAATAAATTTGTCAATTGGTCCTTTGATCCAAATGGGAGCATAAATTTTCCTAATTGTTGAATAACTCCCCATTGTCCCAAGAAATTTTTCTATTGCTTCTACGACATTGATTCCTTTTCCTGCAACTCCTACTTTTCCTTTACCTTCATCAGATGGTATTACCCATGCAAAAAATCCTGGATACTTTTCTTGATCAAAAAATACTTCCACCTTTCCTTTCTTTATCCAATCTGCATAAATTTCATATTGAGCAGATGATAAAATTCCCGTCCTGTCTTTGTGGATAAGAGACGACACTCCTCTTGCATCAACAAAAATCTTACATTCAATTTCTCCTTCACTTGTTCTTACTCCCTTATCTGTTAGTTCTTGAAAACTAGTTCTTACTTTGATTGTAGCCCCATTTTTTTGGGCTTGATGTGCTATTTGTTTATCTAATTCTCTTCTGCTAATTTCTGCAACTTTTTGTTTCTTTGAATTTATGGAAAAACTATTTCCATTTGGCGCATGAATTTCTGCAGTCTCTATTAGATGATCAAAAGTTTTTCTAAATGGAATTATGCCCAGTTCTTCCAACCCAGCAGTACTTACTAATCCTCCACAATGCTCCGGAGTACCAATCTCATAATCCTCCTCTATTACAAGAACACTGTGATTATTACTGGCAATCTCTCTTGCACAGATTAACCCTGCAACACTTCCACCAGCAATTACTACATCTGAGTACATGGATTTCATTTCTTTGTCAATTATTTAACTCAAAAGTTTTTCATTAAGTATGTTTTTTGATATCTTTATGGGTGATATCAAACAAGTAATTATTATTCGAACTGATCTTGAGATGGGAAAGGGAAAGATTGCTGCACAAGTAGGTCATGCTTGTGTGTTGGGTGCTGAGCATGTTAGAAAATCTCATCCCGAGTGGTTCACTAAATGGTGGGGTGGACAAGAGAAAATTGTACTCAAAGTTTCAGGCATTAAAGAATTGCAAGAAGTAAAAAGACATGCAATTGATTTGGACCTTCCATGGTCTGAAGTTACAGATGCAGGTCATACTCAAATTGCTCCGGGCACCATAACTTGTATTTCTATTGGTCCAGCTCCTGAAAATCTTATAGATAAAATAACTGGCAACTTGAAATTGCTTTAGATTTTCATTAATTCTTGGAATGAGATATAACTTGGATTAATATTTTTTAAATTGTGAATAAAAAAGGACTTATCGTCGCTGTATTTTTTGGAACAATAATGCTAACATCTTTGGCTGCAGGTGTACTTCTTAACAACACTCCACCGCCATCTGAAAATACAGAAATAACTACTACTGGTACACCGGCTGATAATTTCCCTGATGCTCAACGTGCACAATTCTGCGGTTCTGGAGATGCAAAATCAACACCATTTGTAAAAGAATATACAATTCCAACTGCCTGTACAAATCCTTTGGCAATAGTTGCCGACTATGATGGCAATGTGTGGTTTGCACAAACAAACACTGGCAAACTAGCAAAATTTGATCCAACTACTGAATCATTCACCGAATTTACTAATCCACTCTGGCCACAAAATGGTCGCTCTATGATCTGGGGAATTGATTATTCTCCTGATGGTTCATTGTGGTATACTGATGAATCTTATGACTCTATATGGCGATTCTCTATACAGGATCAAAAATATCAACGAATAGCATATCCTTCTGAAGGTGATTCATTACCACAAAAATTGAAAGTTGATGGTTCACAAATAGTGATAAATGATTTTACTGGAAACAAAATTACCTTTTTAGATCCTACTCAAACTAATGACAATATGAAATATCTGAATCTCCCCTCCCCTGTTAATGGCTCTGTAACTGGCGCTTTTGCAATTGATAATGATAAAAATATCTGGTATACAAATTGGCTTTTCCAACAAGGCGGAGTTTTGATAAAATTTGATCAAGAAGGATATCGTAACTCTATGGCCAACAACGTTTATGACGAATTTATCCCTTCAATCGATTACATCCAAGTATTCCAGTTGCCTTTTGAACTACTTACTCCAAACGGCATGGCCATATCTGATGGTATGATTTGGTTGGCAGATACATCAAGCTCCGCTATCTTTAGTTTTGATCCTGACACACAGCAATTTACACAATATGTCACATCTGATCCAAAATTATCTACATATGGTAACTCTACTGGAGTCATAAAATCTCCAATATCTAGACCTTATTGGATTGAACCTAATTCTGATGGTAACCTAGTCTTCAATGAACAAACCTCAAATAGCATTGCAGTGATGAATCCAAAATCTGAATCACTAGTAGAATATTTGATTCCATCAAAAAATCCAGCTTGGAGTGATTGTGATGTTGATTCTAATTGTGGCCTGGCGCAAATTTTTGATTTTACAATACATGGTGACAAAGTTTGGTTTACTGAATGGGTGGAAAATAATATAGGTGTAGTTGATACTTCTGTTGCACTTCCATTTGGAATTGAACTTGACTCTCAAGATATTTCACTTTTACCCGGTGAGTCAAAGAACTTGTCATTTACAATATCTCCTCAACAAGATTTGTCTGATGTGTCTCTGATTTTGTCAGATCCTCACGACTTTTTGAATCTCTCCTCAAGCGTATCTGTTCCTTTCCAATTGAATTCTGATGCTAAACCTGTGGAGGTAATGATTTCTGCATCTGATGATGCAATTCCTGGAAAATACAAAGTATTACTGGGAGCTCAAATTGAAGATGTTTCAATAAGTAAATTTGTTACAGTGACAATATTACCGTGATACCTAAAATAGATTCTCAAATAGGCATCTCTGTTTTTAGTACAAAATTTAATGGAATTGGAGGACGAATCAGAACCGAAGCTGAGAACTTTGAGGTAACTGAGGTTCTCTCTGAGAAATCATTAAAATCAATTAGTCAACAAGACGGTTACGCTGTTTACAAATTAAAAAAGAAAAAAATAGATACAAACCATGCACTTGCTGATATTTTTAGAAAAACAGGAATTCGATTAAAAGCACTTGGACTAAAAGATGCTTCTGCAGTAACTGAACAATTTGTTTGCTCTGATAACAAGGGTAAATCCATAGAGAATTTTGCTTCTGAAAAATACTCTCTTGAAAAAATAGGATTTGTAAAAAAACCACTATCAAAAAAAGACATGATTGGCAATCATTTTAAAATAAAAATTTCTGATTCCACTGGTAACCTATCTGATTTCACAGAACATGATAAAATTCTAAATTTCTATGGTTACCAAAGATTTGGCTCCAAAAGACCCGTGACTCATCTCATTGGTAAGGCACTTTTACAGCGTAATTTCAAAAAGGCAGTAGAATTAGTCGTCTCTTTTACATCTCCCTATGACTCTAAAGAAAATACCGAGATCAGAGAAAAACTCGTTGACAAATCAAACTACAAAAAATATTTTGATCAAGTTCCATTACAAATGGACATTGAAAGAATCGTACTGCAAGAAATGATTGAACACGATGATCCACAAAAAGCCATTCATGCAATACCATTACCTCTCAGAAGATTCTACATTCAAGCATACCAGTCTTTTCTTTTCAATCATGCACTAAGTGCTGCATTTACCGACGGGGAAAATCTCTTTGAAGCACAAGCAGGTGATGTTTGTTATGATTTTCATGGGATAATTGGGAAATATGTTAAAGGTCTAGATCAGCATCTTGCATTACCTTTTGTAGGATACTCGTATTACAAAAAAACCCGTTTTGATTTTCAAATATCTAAAATTTTAGAAACTGAAGAGATCGCACCAAAAGATTTTTTCATTAAAGAAATGCAGGAAATTAGTAGCGAAGGAGGATTCAGACAAGCTGCAATACAATGTATTGATTATTTCACAAAAGATACTACTGCAGAGTTTACTCTTTCTAGAGGTTCGTTTGCCACAATACTATTACGTGAAATTATGAAACCTGAAGATCCAATTCTTGCAGGATTTTGAGATTGTAAATATTTCAGATGTCTTTAAGTTATAGCCTATTTTAGAAAGTGCGATTAGATTGGAAAAAGCATACATGTTGATTAGCTGTGAAATAGGTGAAGAGCATTCAATTTATTCACAACTACAAGAAATTCCAGAAATTAAAGATTGTATTATTACTTATGGCAGTTATGATCTAGTTGCTAAATTTGAAACTGACACTGCAGAAGACATGACTAGAATTATTTCATCAAAGATTAGAAAGTTGGACAAAATTCGTAGCACAATAACCCTTCGTGTAACTGACTAGATTTTTTTGATAAAATTCAAACTTATCCCTATTGCCAGAATAATGCCTCCCAAAACAACTATCTGAATTCCATATGTAATCCACTGTGGATTTGAATACATGAACGATGATTCTGGTCCTACTATTGATTTTCCTTGAAGATGAAAAATCACCCCCATAATCATAATGCCAATACCTGTGAGTATGACTGCTTTTTTACCCCTCATTGTATTTTCTAGGCAGGTACTAGTAAAAAGGGTAAAGAGAATTGATCATTTGACCAAATGATTTTTTGACTTGATCTTTAATGATTTTCTTCTGATTCTTAAAAATGTACAATTGGGAATCTAGTGCCTCAGAATCAGGTGACCGTCCATATCTTAATCTGATATTATTTGTAGCATCCGCCTCTATCGCGGTACTTTTGTTTTTGGTGTTTTATCCTCAAATTGAAGCAATTAATCGAGAATCCCCAATTCTAATTAATCTCATGTTTATCCCTACCGCTGCAATAGGATTTCTTTACGGTGTAAGAATTACCGAACGCGCAGTAAAGCCAAGTGAAATACGTAGTCCTTTGAAAAGATCCATTGTCAAAACTCTCTTATTCTTTTTTGTAATAGGTAGCATGTTTGCTGCTGTTAACTTTGCACTAAATGGTGGCAGTGAAATACCCCAATCTAATATTTTAGAAGACGGTTTGATGCCTTGGCTAACTGAATATGTCACTGCAAACGGCGGTGCAACATTTCTAATTCTTACTAGTATTGCCTTGATGGCAGGAGCAACAAAAAGAATTGTCGGTATGGGTGCAAGTATTCTAGATAGACTGATAACATGTATCAGCACTTTTGTTTTCTTTGCAATGTTGATACTCAGCTTTACAAGATCTGATCATACATCTTCAGCTGTATTTTTGTACACATTTTACCATGCAGGGATAGTTGGTGGCGCATTTTATGCGATGAATAGATTGACAAAAAATCTAAACACCATGGAAGATTTTGCAAACGGATATTGAAATTATTATTTATCTAAATCTACGTGAATTCCAGATACGTCTGTGTTTATTCGGTCCCAGTATTTTTCACAATCTTTAGTTTTGAAATCATTTGCTTTGCATTCGTTGAAATGAGCCGTATTTTCTCTTTGGATGTCATCTCCAAAAAGTACATTTGAGCCGATTGCCAATGCAACAAGAGCAATTGCTGTAAGACCTGCAGCAACTACGATCATACCATAACCCACATGGGCATAATTATGAGGTTCTTTCATTCAACGAAAATCCAATTCTCTTGAATTTATTCTTTTCAAGAAGTAAATCACGATCTAATCTTGGCACTATACCATAATGCCAGAAAAAAACAAAAGCCAGTAATACATTCTATATTCATTGAGCATTCAAATTCTCCAATACGAGTTTCTAGGTCCAATTAAACTTCAGGAATGTGGAACATCACTGGAAAAAGTAGTCTATTTGATAATGTCTCGTCAAAAAGACTCTTTTAACATAATTTATGCTGGTGACTGTGAATATACCGCCGATGAGGGTTTTTTCACCAATCATCCTAATTTCAAATGTTGGACTGAACAATCTGGCTCTGAAAAGTTACTATACATTGCAATTCTGCCATTGTTTGAATCTGAAAACGATGAGCGAAAACAAATTTTAGATAAGATAATCACTCGTTATCACCCGATTTGCAATCTGGAAATAAAACATGATGTGAAACCTGAATATAAAATACGCTCCAGACCAGATTCACAAGATACTACTAAAACACCATGCCCTTGCTGTGGCTCTGATATGAAAGTCGATAAAGTACTTGAAAATACAACCATCATTCGCTGCATTGAATGCGGTTTGAGTGACACTAGACTTGGTTCTTGATTTTATTTTGAACATTAAATAATTCCAATGTAAGTAAATCTATAGCTTTTTTCAAATGCTCAAATTCATTAATTGAATGAATTTGTCCCTCAACTAGTGCTCTTAACACTTTGACTGAACCTTTTTGAAATTCATCAGATGCAATTATTTCCATTGCATTGATTTTGGATAGGAGATTGTCTAGTTCTTTTTTCATCTCGTCAGCTGGTGCATGTTTGTTCATACGATTTCTTAAAAGAATTTGATATATAATTATAGTTACATTAGGTCTTCGTCTATCTTTTGAATTGGATCTAGGTATTGCTGACAGGTACAATTGGGAATCTTACACTTGCCTACTCTCATTAATGATTTGTTCTCCTTTGATGGAATGTGAGCTTCATCTGTATGGTGACACCGTTTACAGTTCATAGGAAAAATTTCATCGCCCTGTTATTTAAGCCAGTAAACAAGTTACAATTCAAACATGTAACAATCAATGGATTAATTATGCATCCTTTATGCGAGTTATATTATATTTTGAACGCGTCCTATTTTTCCATTGTCTAATTCAACTTTAATTCCATGTGGATGGAAATTACTTGAAGTAAGAATTCTCTTTACTATTCCCTCAGTCAAATTTCCTGTACGCTGATCTTGTTTTTGTACTATCTGTACCTTTACTCCGATTTTTATTTTATCTCTTGAAGGTATTATGTTCAATGATGTTTGGTACTGATGATTGATTCTAAATCTTTGTTTTGATAAAATTACGTAGTTTTGAGAGTTACTCAAAACGATTTACTAATTTTGTCTGTGATTTTGGAAACATTCTCTGCAATAAACAGGTCTTTCGTCTTTTGGCTTGAATGGTATTTGACATTCATTTCCACAGTCACCACATGTTGCGGTAAACATTTCTCTTGGTCTATCATCTCTGCTAAACCTGGAACCTCTGTCATTACTTGATCCTCTGCCATAACTGGAACCTCTATCGCTTGATCCTCTGCCATAACTAGATCCTCTATCACTAGAGCCTCTACCATAGCTTGAACCGCCTCCGAATCTACCACCACCACTACGTGGTTCTGGTTTGTGATTTTGGAAACATTCTCTGCAATAAACAGGTCGGTCGTCTTTTGGCTTGAATGGTATTTGACATTCATTTCCACAGTCGCCGCATGTTGCTTTGAACATTTCTCTTGGTCTATCGTCTCTATCGAATGGCATATCTTTCTAAAACCTGATGAAATCGTGTTGTACTTAAACTATTGTAAAATTGTTTTTTAAATCAAAATTGGCATGGATTTTGCTCTAATTTTGTATTTCATAGTATTGGTTTATACCCAAATAATTGTCAAAAGCCATGTTCAACTATGAAAGGAATACTTATGGTTGGAGTTTCAGGCTCTGGCAAAACCACATGGGTTAACTCTCACAAGGAGTACATTGCATGTTCCACTGATTCCATAATTGAACAACTGGCAGAAAGTATGGGCATTTCATACACTGAGGCATTTGACTATATTCAAAATAAAAAAAAATTTGACTATATCACCACAAAATTCTTTGAAAAAATACATGAATGCATCTTAAATGATAAGGACTTTGTAATTGACAGAACACACCTAAAACGCAATATTCGATTTTCCCTAATTAGTGAATTAAAGACATTTGCAATGGAGAATGGAAAACACTTGGAATTATCTGCAGTGAGTTTTGAATTGCCGAAAAACACAATATTTGAGAGATTAAAGAACAGGGAGAAGAAAACTGGGAAATTCATACCCAAAGAGGTAATCCTTGAACAAATTAATTCATTTGACATACCTACAATTGATGAAGGATTTAATACTATACAGAGAATCACATAATTTTTTTTAGTTATGTAATTTCAAATGAACTAATCTTTAATATTGTGTTGTGCTTGAATTTATTCTAAATTCCAGGTGATTACAATTCCATTCTTTATGCAGAATTCACTCGTTTATAATATTACATGGAGAATATGTTGTCTTTAGCAAATACCTGATTGTTAACAGCACCGTGAATTTAATCCATGGAAAATAATGCCATTTTATTTCTCAGTCCACATGATAAAAAGAATCATGATCAAATGCAAAGAACATTTCTTAACATGATATTGCAGAATTGTGTAAATGGATTTAGAATATGGTTTTGAATCTAGTAATGTTTTGGATTTGTTTTTCTAAAACACGATGTACAGAATCTATGGTGATTCCCCGTAATAGATTCCGTCATCGTCGTATTCCATCTCGCCTTCGATAGAATCATCGATGGCTAGTATTTTTGGTATGTTTGTCATGAATTCTATTTGCAATGTTGTGCTATAATCAAATCGTAATGTTTTCCTGTGATCCTATAGTGTATCACTAATCTATATAGATGGTTTACGCACTATTTGTTTAAGCGTGTTTTCTGGTATCTTTATGCTAAAACATATCAATTGTTCCGTTTGATTATGGTATCAATACGGCTCTTGCTTGAATTTGAGAGTCTTTTAGTTTTTTGAGAACCTCGTTTGCTTTTTCTAACGGATATGTTTCTGTAATGACTACGACATTTTTCTCATTACATATTTTGATGACTTGTTCCATGTCTTTAGTTGATCCAATCACTGTTCCACGAATTGTTTTTTCCTCAAACGCAAAAAACGTTGGATTTTTACCAACTGTTGCAATTACAATTAATCCTCCTTTCTTTACTGATTTGATTGCAACATCAGTTACTATATCTGCTGGAGCAAAAACAATTGCGGCATCTAGCATCCCATGTCTTTTTTTTAACTCCTCTAGAAATTCTTGATTTTCAGAAAAAGTCATAGTGTCTATTGCCCCTAATTTCTTTGCAACATCAAGATGATTTTTACTACGTGAAAATGCTATAACATCACACCCTTCTATTTTTGCAAACTGTACTGCCATATGACCAACTCCACCAATTCCGAATATGCCAATTTTTTTGTGTAAATGCGGCTCTGCAGCTTTTACTGCCTTGTATGCTGTGATTCCTGCACAGAATAACGGTGCAGCATATTCTGGTTTCATGCTTTCAGGAACTTTTGTTGCAAAATCTTCTGACACTGTAATGTATTCTGCATATCCTCCTTTGAGTGATTCTCCGGTAATTATTGATGATTCACAAAGTTGTTCTTTTCCTTCTTTGCAGTACTGACATACTTTGCAAGCCTCAAGTAACGGTGTTATTCCTGCTCTGTCTCCTATTTTGAATTTGGTAACATTGCTTCCAATTTCAACAACTTTGCCCACCACCTCATGACCTGGAACTGTAGGTAGACTCGGTGGAATTCCAATATCTTTCCAGTCCCCTTCAATCCCATGCAATTGCGAGTGACAAACTCCACATGCTTCAATTTTTAATAAAATTTCATCTGGTTTTTTGATTTCATGTCTGTCAATTTCAGTTAATTTTAAAGGGTTGGTCTCAATAGGGGCACATTCAGATAGTACCATGACTCGCATTTTTTTCATATTTGTCTATTTTCAGCACGAAATTTTAAGATTTGTTCATTAAAATTTGATCTAATCTTATATTTCTCAAAATTTTGATTTTTCATATCTTCTAACATAGTATGACTTGGTTTTAGAGAAAGTCTCAAACTAATTTCCAATAATATTTTGCCCAAAAATGGTTCAAGCCTTAAATCTAATCATCTAAGAAAAATATCGTGGTCTCAGGTAATATAGTGATGAAAATTCATGAACAATATCTAACTGAGACTAATGTGCAGATTCTCCAAAGACATAAAGAAAGAACTGGTGAATCTGTATACATTGGGATCATTCAAAAAATATGGATGAAGTGATTCCGATGATAAATAATGTTGGTAATTCTGGAAATAAAAAACAAGATTTGCTTGAAATATCCACTCATATTCTGGGGGTAATTACTTTGAAACAACCATTCATGGATGGTAATAGAAGAACTGGAATTATCGCAGTAGGTAAATTTTTGCGTGATAATGGATATGATTTAGATATTGTTCCAGACGATGAGAATTTGAAATTAATGCATATGTTAAGAATGATCAAGGACAGAATGTTCACCTTGAATCAAGAAGTCATAGGACAGTTGTCTTTTTATATTTCAGAAAGGATGAAAGAACATGAGCCCAGAAGATAAGAAAATCAACGATGAACTTTTTGAGAAATACTCTAAACTTTTAGATGATCTCGCTCATGACGACTAGTTTCTAGCCTTTTTTCAAATTTTCACACTAAATCTATGAATACTATGATCCTCGAATTGAATTTTGCGTCCATTTTATTCCCCAAAATGGGGGGCGTCCATGTGGACTGTTATTCATTAGAAAAATAAAGAGCCTAATTTCATGGTAATGTATGTCCAAAGATATCACTGCTGAGGATCGTGAACGAATAACTTTACTTCAACTTATTTCAAGCTCAAAAAATGAATTCAAAAAACTTTCACTAGAACAATTAAAACGACTTCAAGAATTAGTAGAAAAAAAAGATTACAGTCATGACAAAAAAGCACATAAATCAAAAGTTAAACTATTGGCCAAAATCAATCTCCGAATTTATGAGCTAGAAGAAGGTAAGGGAATCTTTTACTAATTTATGCCAATTAGGTACAAATACCAATAGAGACGTGATTCATTGTGAAAGAAAATAGTTTGATAAATGAAACCAGTCCGTATTTACTTCAACATGCACATAATCCCGTTTATTGGTATGCTTGGAATGACGAATCTCTGAAAAAGGCAAAAGATGAAAACAAGCCAATCTTTCTTAGTGTGGGGTATAGCGCTTGTCATTGGTGTCATGTCATGGCACATGAATCATTTGAAAACGATGATGTCGCAGAATTCATGAACGAGCATTTTGTAAACATCAAAGTTGACAGAGAAGAACGACCTGACATTGATGATATTTATCAAAAAGTTTGCCAGATAGCAACAGGGCAGGGTGGCTGGCCTTTGAGTATTTTTCTAACTCCTGATCAAAAACCATTCTATGTTGGCACTTATTTTCCTGTTTTGGATTCTTACGGCCGTCCTGGTTTTGGAAGTATTACTAGACAATTAGCACAAGCTTGGAAAGAAAAACCAAAAGACATTGAAAAATCAGCTGATAATTTTCTTGGAGCATTGCAAAAAGCAGAGACCATCAAAGTTCCATCAAAACTAGAAAGAGGCATTCTTGATGAGGCGGCTATGAATTTATTTCAACTTGGAGATTCCTCATATGGTGGATTTGGCTCTGCGCCAAAATTTCCAAACGCTGCTAATGTGTCATTTTTGTTTAGATATGCAAAACTTACTGGGCTTTCAAAATTTAATGAATTTGCGCTTAAAACTCTAAATAAAATGGCTAAAGGCGGCATATTTGACCAAATTGGTGGCGGATTTCATAGATATTCTACAGATGCTAGATGGTTGGTTCCTCATTTTGAAAAGATGCTTTATGACAATGCCTTGATTCCTGTAAATTATGCCGAAGCATATCAAATTACCAAAGATCCTTTCTATCTTGAAATTTTACATAAAACACTAGATTACGTATTGCGAGAAATGACGTCAACTAACGGCGGATTTTTTTCTGCGTATGATGCTGATTCAGAAGGTGTGGAAGGAAAATTCTACGTGTGGAAAAAAAGTGAAATCAAAGAGATTCTTGGAGATGACACTGATCTATTTTGTCTATACTATGATGTAACTGATGGTGGCAATTGGGAAGGTAACAGTATTTTGTGCAACAACATTAACATCTCTGCAGTTGCATTTCATTTTGGCAAGTCTGAAGATAAAATTAGAGAAATCCTTGTTAATTGTTCTGAAAAATTATTGAGTGTTCGCTCCAAAAGAGTTTCTCCCGGACTAGATGATAAGATTCTTACATCTTGGAACTCGTTGATGATCACAGCATTTGCTAAAGGATATCATGTAACTGGTGAAACTAAATATTTGGATGCTGCAAAAAAATGCATATCTTTTATTGAAACCACTCTTCTACATAATGACAAATTACTACGAACATACAAAAATGATATTGCCAAAATAGATGGATACTTGGAGGATTATTCTTACTTTGCAAATGCATTGCTTGATGTATTTGAGATTGACCCTGAATCAAGACATCTGGATTTGGCTTTAAAATTAGGACATTATTTGGTTGATCACTTTTGGGATTCTGAAAGCAGCAGCTTTTTTATGACTTCTGATGATCATGAAAAATTAATCATCCGACCAAAGAGTAATTATGATTTATCATTACCCTCTGGTAATTCTGTTTCATGTTTTGTAATGATTCGATTATTCCATCTAACTCGAGAAGAAAAATTCCTAAAAATCGCAATTCAAATCATGGAATCTCAGGCACAAATTGCCGCAGAAAATCCATTCGGATTTGGCTATCTGCTAAATGCCATTTATGCATATTTGCAAAAACCCACCGAAATTACAATTATCAACTCGGAAAATTCTGAAATTTGCAAGTTTCTTTTTAGCAAATTCCTGCCTGAATCAATCTTGGTGACAATAAATAATAAAACTCAACTAGAAAATCTTGAGAAATTTCCATTTTTTACAGGTAAAGTTTTTGGTGATAAAACACATGTTTTTGTTTGTAGGGACTTTACCTGCTCATTGCCTCTAAACTCTATTGCTGAGATAGACTCACATCTTTAGAGTTTTTTTAGGTCTATTCTGATAACATTTCCAACCTGTGGTCTGCCCATATTTTCATATCTTGATCTTGGCATTGCAATTGTGATTTGGGTTTGCTGATAGCTTTTGATGTTGACTGTTGGTTGTGCTTGTAAAATTGCCTCCAATAATGGCATGACTTGTTCTTTTGTTTCAGCATCTAGTTTTTTTGAAACATTTTCCATGATCATCTGTTTTTGTGATATTGGTTCAGTTGACACATTTTCAATTAATGTTAGTTGTACCATTTGACCATTATCTATTATCTGTGTAATTTTGAATTCATCTGTCGCTGACAATATGCTTTGATGATTACTGTTGATTTATCAACGTATTGAAAAATAGAGTACTACTACTGCCATTACCACTGCAGATGCCACTCCTAAAACAAAGATGATTTTACTTCCGTCTACTTTCATGTCTTTTGATATTATGAAATCAAATTAAACTTTAACTATATTTTTGTAACACATTGGCTGATAATTCAAAGTTATCCTGAAAATATTTTAATCGTTTTTTACTTGCTCTCTGATGGGTTCCAGAATCGACTTTTTGATTAATGGTGCACGGCTCTTTAGAATGTGATTGAATTCGTTGATGTCTTCTAATCCTGGGGTTTGTTGTTGGTTTTGGTAAGCTTGTAAAAATCCAGAATACACACACCCTACAATAATTCCAAAGGCTGTATCTGCAACTGACCCTACTTCTGGAACAAAGTTTTCTGCAATTTGCCTGTATGACTCTGATTCACTAATGTAGTAATCAATCAAACTATCGATGAAATCTTTGTTTTCTTTGGAAATTGTCATGATTTTCTTCTTTTTCTTGGATATTTAACTCTGGTAAATTCTTTATTTATTCATGCTCTGTTGCCTAGTTATTGTGGAAATTAGATTTAGATGATGAATATTTCCGAATATTTGATTCTAACAAACTCGTAGCTGGATACTTTGATCCTGATTATGGTGATATCTTTCCAAAAGAAAACGCTGCAGACATTGTTTCACAAATGCTAAAAAATCACGATAAAATTCCAGGAGGGCTTATCATGATTCCGCTTGTTAAATTCGGATTATTTGATTCTGATTTGGATATTGATATTGATGAACTAGAGAATCATGTGAACCGTGTTGGTGAGCACCTGAAAAAATGGAAAGATTTTATCACAAAAACCAACAATACTGTTCATTCTATTAGAATATCTCACACTGATAATGACATGCTTACAATTACATTTCCAATAAAATTTTCAGAACCCACACCATTAGATAAAACAGAGATTCTAAAAGAAATCTCACCTATCTTGGATTTATTGCAGAAATTGAATTTATTGTAATCCTACCTGGATTGTTTATTGTATTCTAGAGCCCCATGCCAAAACTAGATCTACTATCTTAATCCTGCTTTTGCTGCATTAAATTCCCCTAAAGCAGCCATTTCGTACTCAAATGATTCTTGTATTAATGAATCTGATCTAATTTTGTGAGAATCATCATTTGTTTTTATCCATTCTATGAATTCCTTATCGCTGTCTAATTGTGTCTGTGTTGAAAGCTTGAATAATTCCACTGACGGTGTAAATTGTTTTGGTGGGATTAGATCATTGTATTTTAAAATCGCATTTTGCAGTTTTTCAACATGCGTTTTTGAATATTCTGATAATTCCTCTTGACTCAAATCTCCCTCCTTCCACTGTATGACTTTTGAATTAAATTCTGTTTGTAACTGCTTAATCTCTTCTTGAATTTGCTGTAGTTCGTTGCCAAACCTGAGTCCTTTTTGTTTAGTTTGATCTACTGAATAATTATAACCTGCTATTGCACCTATGATGATAATTGCAAGAGATGCGATGATGATATTTTGTTTCTTTGATTTTTTCAAAATTAATCGGTATAGTTACCTTCGTCATTTAGCTTTAGTTCAATTGTCATAACAGTACCGCTGATAAATGATTCATTACGTATGGTTCTCACTCTTCCAACATCAAGATGGTATGGCCAAATCTCAACTACTATTGCACCAACTTTGACATTATCTGGCGCATCTGTTAGTTGGATGTCTTCTTTTTTTACTCCATGCATTTCCAATGTATGCAGAGCATGTTCAACTAATGGCTCTGGATTATTGTGATTAATTGCCCAAACAATTCCCTCATAGTCTATTTTTTCCATTTTGAATTAAATCTGAATTATCTCCTATAACAATTATTCTGTTGGTTGTTTTATTCGTACTACTAATTCTTTGTATAAGAATAGTCTTAAAGTGTTCTATATACTCACCTTTTACTAAATAGAAAAATACAGGTCAGATGACTAGACAATAATGGTAAATCCACTGGATATGACACTTGAAGCGTTGCAAAACATACAGGATGCAATAGATGAAATAAAGGTGAGAAAAAACATCACATCAGAAAAACAAACACTTCAAGACTATGATAAAATAATAAAACACCTCGAGGATTCTATATCATATCTGATTAATGCTGTTGTAATATTTCAGAAGTATGATAAGACTTTGTAAATGACTCTATTGTCCCAAAATAATTACAGTTTTTGCACCTGTAAAATGCAGTTCCGTTTGAGTGTGTTGCAATTGTCTCAGGCTCGTTATTTGAGCAGTCCTGTTTGAAATAGTCGTGCTTACTTGCCATGTTTATTCTATACAAAATTTGTATTTAATCTTGATCATAATTATGACCTGTTGACCATTTCCAACAATACAACATCATCAAGAAATTATTCGGAGTTTATGACACTTAGTGTCATTGTACTTTCAACCCTTGATAGTTTTCTAATTTCAGCAACTGTCTTATCAAATGTCTGCTGATTTTCTGTATTTACCTCTACAATTACATCATATGCTCCAAAAGTAAGATGTGCATTTTTGATATTGGGCATTTGTTTCAATTCTTCTAAGATATACTCTTCTGCGCCAAGATCACAATTTAATAAAATAAATCCTGCGTGCATTGTTTTTCTCAGAATGATTGTTTTGTTACTTGTCTTTAAGTTTTACATCGATTACCATCTGCTACGTCCACCATAGCTATTTCTGTCGCCACGGTCGCCGTATTTTTTTCTTCCACTGCTTCTATCATCTCTTGCATCTCCTCTACTGCTACCTCCTCCGCCATATCCTCCAGATCTTCCATATCCACCAGAACGACCTCTAGAATATCCGCCAGATCTTGATGAACTTCCACCGCCATATCTTCTGGATGAAACTTGTCTTTTTAGAGGATCAGGAATTGAAATTTCTATTCCCATCTCTTTGTTCAAGTCTGTTAAAGGTACTTTGATTTGACGCTTAACTAAATTCCAATCTCCTACTGATGAGTATGATACTAGTGTGATTGCTCTTCCTTTTGCCCCTGCTCTTGCGGTTCTTCCAATTCTATGAAAATACACCATTTCCTGATTTGGAACATCATAATTAACTACTAGTTCTACTCTTGGCACATCAATTCCTCTAGAGGCAACATCTGTTGCAACAAGAATATCCACCTTACCGTTTCTGAATTTTGACATTGATTGCTCTCGTCTGCTTTGTGACATGTCTCCTTCTATTGCAACGGTGTCAAATTTTTCTTGATGTAAGAATTTAGCAACATCTCGGGTTCTGTATTTTGTAGAACAGAAAACTATGATTTGACCTTTAACTGGTTTGATAAAATCAATAAGATATTTCATTTTGTCTCTATCTTTAATTACGAGAAATGCTTGGTCTATTCCTTCTCCACTAAGATCATCTGCATCAAGAAGAAATTGTTTTGGATTTTTCAAGTACTCTTCAGAGAGTCTGAGGATTGTAGTTGGCATTGTTGCTGAAAACAATGACATTACTCTGTCTTCTGGAGCAAGATCTAAAATAAACTGAATATCGTCAATAAATCCCATATCCAACATTGTATCTGCCTCATCCAATACAATGTGTGTAATGTCCCCAAGTTCTATTGAACCACGTTTAAGATGATCAATTAATCTTCCAGGTGTTGCAACTACTATCTCTACACCTCTATGTAGTGCATCTAATTGTAAGCCCATCCCCTGACCTCCATATACTGTTGCTACTCTGATTCCTGTATACTTGCCAAATTTCTTTATCTCTCCTGCAATTTGCATTGCAAGCTCTCTTGTTGGGGCCATGACCAAACCTTGGATACCTTTTTTTGGTTGTATCTCTTGAAGCATAGCCAAAGCAAATGCTGCTGTTTTACCAGAACCAGTATGTGCTTGTCCTACAACATCTCTACCTGTAAGTAACACTGGGATTACTGCTTCTTGAATAGGAAATGCATCTGCATATCCCATTTCATGAATTCCTTTCAGTAACTCATCTTTTAATCCTAAATCTTGAAATTTTGTCATTTTGTTTTCTTCTCTTAAGCAATGACGAAAAAGCTCATTGCCTACTCGTCATTATTCCGATACTCATAAACCTCTTTTAGGTCTAATAAACGCTTGTTCTTATTTCTCATGTGTTTAGCTGAGAATCAATTATGCTCTTGAATGCTTCAAAAGGTTGGGCTCCATTTATTTTTACAAATCCAATTTCATCATTTCCTATGAAAAATCCTGGTGTTCCAGTTATTCCATAACTCTTTCCATCTTTTAGGTCATTGCTAATCTCTTCGATGTATTTACCTGAATCCAAACAAGAATCGAATTGATCTTGATTCAAATCTAATTTTGTTGCAAATTCTTTAAAGATTGTAATCGCAGATGTAAGTTCTACTTTATTCCATACTCCTTGATTTTCAAATAGTGCATCGTGGTATTGCCAATACTTGTCTTGTTCATGTGCACATTCTGATGCTACTGCCGCTGGCATTGCATTAGGGTGACTGTTTTGTATTGGGAAATCCCTGTATACGAATTTTACTTTTCCTGTATCTACGTATTGTTCTAAAATTAATGGAAGTGTCTGAATTTGAAATCTCGCACAATATGGACATTGAAAATCTGAAAACTCTATAATGGTAATTGGTGCATTTTGATCCCCTCTAATTGGATCGTCATCCATTGACACACTAATTGGTTGTAGGTCAGGTTGTATCTGTGCTTGCTGATTTTTCAAAATCTTTGATTCAAGTTTTACAATTGCCTCGTTTAATTCCAATTTTGTTATTTGATCTGATTTTAAACTCATATACGAACCTGCAAAAAATACAGCTACCAAACTAGTTGCTATAACTGAAATCACTAAAGCACTAAGCACTGATTTTTTAATAGACATTTTTCCACCATTGCTTTCTTTGTGCTTTGATTCTATTTCATCAGAATCCATTTGGATTTGATTGAATTACAACATACTTATTCGTATTGCCATATTTTGCCTTGTTTTATTTCTCATAGTTCTTATATTCCATCACAATATCCAAAATAATGTCAGCAGACGATCGTAAACTGTACCCATGTACATGTTCTGATTGCGGAAAAGAATCACAAGTACCTTTTCAACCAATTGAAGGTAGAGATGTTTTCTGCAAAGAATGTTTACCAAAACATAGAAAACCAAGAACTGAAAATAGAGGAAGATATTAGGCTAAAATACGCTTAACGTCGTTTTTTCTTACTCTTTCGAAATTATTTTTATAAATTTAAAAAGCCAATAATGGGATCCGAACCCACGACCCTCAGATTACAAATCTGATGCTCTAACCAGGCTGAGCTATATTGGCACAAAATCCAATAAAAATTTTGGATCTTTAAAGTGTTACCCGATAAAGTATTTCAAATAAAACTTTGGTACGTATGTCTGAGAACTGATTTTATTTTTTTAGTTCAGTTCTAATTTTTAAAACATGGTAAAATGTACGATTAGTTTGTTCTCAATTTCTTCAAAGCAACATTGTACCTCAGCTAATTAAAAAATGTCATCGTTTTCTAGGGTACAAGTGTTTGGCACATGGAAAAAATGTTATGTGTAGATTCCACCTAAGAAAATTTTAGA